>JBGPLH010000071.1:0-11526 GCA_041486365.1 Thermodesulfobacteriota bacterium
CCTGCGCGATCTCCCGGGCCTCCCGCTCCATCTGGGACTCGAGCGAGTCCTGATGGCTCTCGAGCAGGAGGCGCTTCACGGCGCCGTAAGCCTCCGTCGGGCCCGCCGCCAATGTCCGCGCAAACGCGTCCGCTTCATCCTGCACCCGATCGTCCTCGACCACGCGACTCACGAGCCCCCAGTCGAGCGCCTCCGCCGCCGAGAGCACGCGGTTCATGATCATCAGCTCCGCTGTTCGCCGCGCGCCGATCAGACGCGGCAGGATCCAGGTGGAGCTTCCGTCCGGCGCAAGGCCAATCCCCGTGTAGGCCATCGTGAACTTCGCGCGGCGCGCCGCGATGACGAAATCGGCGGCCATGGCGATGCTGAAGCCCGCGCCCGCTGCCATTCCCTGCACCGCCGCGACCATGGGCGCCCGCATCCGGGCGAACCGCGAGACGGCGGCGTGGAGATAGACCGTGAGCTCCTTGAGCACGAGGGGGAGACTTTCCCCCGCCGCGGCGAAGCTCTTCACGTCACCGCCCGCGCAGAACATCTTGCCGCCGGCCCGGAGGATCACCGCCCGCACCCCGGGGTCCTCATCGCACCGGATCGCCGCGTGCATGAGATCGCGGCCCATGTCCAGATCGATGGCATTGGCGGCGTCCGGCCGGTTGAGCGTCACGGTCGCGACGCCGTCGGTGAGTCCGAAGAGAAGGGTCTTGTAGCTCATGGGACCCTCATTCCGCGCCGTAGGTCTCGATCAAGTATTTCTTGATCTCCGCCGACTCGAACATCTCCTTGCCCGTGTTCGGATCGACGAGATAGGGCACCATCATCTTTCCCGAGCGGCGCACGAAGGCCTCGCGGCCCGGGCTCCCCTTCCCCACGTTGTGGAGGACGTAGGGGATCTCCAGCTCGCAGAGCGTCTCGCGGGCGATGCGGCTGAAGGGGCTCGCCTCGAAGGACCAGAGCTCGAGGGGCTTCTTCGGCGCCTCGGACGCGCGCACCCGCGCGCCGGAGAAAGGTCGCCAGGCGGAGGCCAGTTGCGACGTCACGGTCGCGAGGGGCCCCGTGAGCAGCATGCCCGGCTCACGCCCGCCGTAGGTCTCGTAGAGATAGCGGACGATGTCATCGGACTCGTACATCGCCTTGTCGGTGTTCGGATCGACCAGATAGGGGAACTGCTCCTTTCCGCCCAACTTCTTCGCCTTCGGGCGGAAGCGTTTCCCGCCCTTCGGGCAGGGATAGATCACCGCTTCGAGATCCAGCTCGGTGAGTGCCTCGCGCACCTTCCTGCAGAAGGGGCAGGCCTCGAACTCGTAGAGCTCCAGGCGCTTCTTCGGCCGCCGATCGGGCTCCGCGGCCGAGAGGCCCGCGCCCAGGCGCGCCAGGGTGGCCGCCAGTGAAGTCGTCACATCGATGATTCGGTTCATCGGGGATCCTTGGAATGGGTAGGTAAGTGGCGTGCGCGGGCGGCGCGCTAGTGGACCGGATCGATCTGCACGGGGACAGCGTTCTTGTACGCGCCGAAGAAGCTCCCCAGCCGCGCAAGGAGGTACTTCCGGTAGATGAGGCGTCGCATGTGGTCGATCGGATGCCGTCCCTTGAGCACGCGCGCGCGTCCCTTGAAGCGAACGCCGCCGATCTCCACCTCGACGTCGGGGTGCTTCTCGATGTTGCGGGCCCAGTTGGGCTTGTGCGGCCCGCCGCCCATGTAGATCTTGCCCTCCTCGACGGCGAACCAGGCCGTGATTCGCCGGGGCTTGCCCGTCTTCCGCCCGATCGTCGTGAGATGGATGTTCCAGTTCCGGTCGAGCGCCTTCCAGTCGATGTCGGACTTCTCCTTGCGGGCCACGGTCATCCTCCCATCGTCCGGATGAACTTGGTGGGGTAGCCTTCCTCGATCCGGCTCGCCCGATCGATCGATTTGAACTCGTCCGGTGTGAGCGCCCAGTCCGCGCAGGCCATGCTCTGCTCGAGCTGCGCGACGCTGCGCGCTCCGACGATGGGCGAGGTGATCCCCGGCGTGTCGAGGAGCCATCGGAGCGCCACGGCCGCCACGGGCTTGCCGCGTTCCTTCCCGATCTTCGCGAGGACATCGACCAGGTCGAAGTTGCGATCGGTCATGTGCCGCTCCGCCGTGTCCTCCCAGTTGGCCAGCCGCGTCCCCGCGGCCGGCTTCTGCGCGCGCGTGTACTTCCCGGTGAGGAAGCCCGCGCCCAGCGGGCTCCAGGCAATCACGCCGAGCCCCTCCTCCCGGCAGGCGGGCAGGACCTCCCGCTCGATGTCGCGCACGACGAGGCTGTACTGGGGCTGGAGGCAGTCGTAGCGGGCGAGCTGCTCCCGCTCGCTCACGCGGATCGATTTCTCGATCTGCCAGCCGGTGTAGTTCGAGCAGCCGATGTATCGCACTTTCCCCTCGCGCACGAGATCCGTGAGCACCGAGAGCGTCTCCTCGAGGGGCGTGCGCCGGTCCCAGCAGTGGACCTGGTAGAGGTCGACGGTGTCGATCTCCATGCGCCGCAGGCTCGCCTCGATGGCCTGCCGCACGTGCACGCGCCCGGCGCCGCGGTCGTTGGGCCCCTGGCCCGTCGGGAAGAAAACCTTGGTCGCGATCACGACCCGGGAGCGCTTGCCCTTCATCCACCGTCCGAGGATCTCCTCGGACGCGCCGCCCGCGTAGATGTCGGCCGTGTCGATGAAGTTGACCCCGGCCTCGAGCGCGCGATCGAGGATCGCGTGGGAGGTCTTCTCGTCGCAGCCCCAGTCGCGCATCCCGAAGGTCATCGTGCCGAGGCACACCTCGGACACGCGCAGGCCGGTCCGTCCCATCTGGCGGTAGTCCATCGTCTAGCGCCTCCCCTTCTTTCCCCGCGTGTGCGTCGCCGTCACGACGGTCTTGATGTTGCCGCGGACGTTGAAGTCGCCGATCACCTCGATCCACTTCGGGTCGGCGACCGCGATGAAATCATCGAGGATCCGGTTCGCCGCGGCCTCGTGGAAGATCGGGACGTCGCGGTACTGGTTGATGTAGAGCTTGAGACTCTTGAGCTCGACGAGCTTGCGGTGCGGCATGTAGCGAATGCGGATCGTGGCGAAGTCCGGGAACCCCGAGCGCGGGCAGACGCAGGTGAACTCGGGGATCGTGAAGCTCACCTCGTAGTCGCGCCGCGTGGTCGGGTTCGGCACGGCCTCGAGCCGCGCCTCGGCGATCATCCGCGCGCCGTAGGGGAGGATCTTCCGCCGGGCAACCTGCCCTTCCGGCGGCTTGCCCGCGTTAGCCATATCAGAGTTTGTCGGCCCGCGCGTTTTCAAAGTCGGCCCTCGCTCTGCTCGGAACCTCCGGGCGCGGGACCTCCGTTGAACGCCCTGATGATCGGCGCCCACGTCGCCTTCTCGGCCGGGTCGTAAGGCCAGTAGAAGCTGAAGCGATCGAGGATCCCCTCGTAGCGCCGCTTGATCTGATCCACGACGTCGTCCCGCCGCGCGATCACCGCGTACACCTCGAGCATCTCGTCCGTGATGAGACTCGCCATGCCGCCCCAGTCGCCCGCGGCGGACTTGCGGTTGAGCTGATCGGACACGTCGCCCCAGCCGTGGGCTTCCAGCACGGCGCGGTAGGTGCGCGTGCTCGCATAGAAGCTGATCTGCTGGCGCACGGGATCCTTGGCCGCTTCGATCTCGTCGGG
Source organism: Thermodesulfobacteriota bacterium (assembly GCA_041486365.1). Classification (GTDB taxonomy): domain Bacteria; phylum JAUYMQ01; class JAUYMQ01; order JAUYMQ01; family JAUYMQ01; genus JBGPLH01. Next base: position 3,672 of record JBGPLH010000071.1, read on the forward strand.
CGTGTCACCGGTGATGACGAAAAGGGACGTGCTGAGCTGGATGTCCTTGCGCGCGCGCCCGCTCTTCTTGAGCCCTGCCTCGATGTTCGGGAGCGTCGTCTCGCGCAGGTACTTGAGCGAATGGAAGGGGTGGACGTGGAAGCCGTCGCACTGCTCGCCCGCGAGGCGGCACATGTACTCGTTCACGCCGGCGATGAAGATCGGAATCCGCCAGTGCGGCATCGGCGCGGGCTGGAAGAAGGGCGTCATCAGCGTGAACTGGTAGTGCTTGCCGACGTACTGGAGCGGCGCGCCGTTCTGCCAGCAGTCCCAGATCGCGCGCAACGACTCGACGTATTCGCGCATGCGCGGCCCCGGCGCGTCCCACTTCACGCTGAAGCGCCGCTCGTTGTGCCCCTTCACCTGCGTGCCCAGGCCCAGGATGAACCGTCCGCCGGAGAGCTCTGCTAAGTCCCAGGCGATCATCGCGGTGATCATGGGGCTGCGCGGGAATGCGACGGCGATCGAGGTGCCGAGCTTGATCCGCTTCGTGTGCTCCGCCGCGAGCACGTGGGGGAAGAACGGGTCGTGGGCGGTCTCGGCGGACCAGAGACAGTCGAAGCCCGCCTCCTCGGCGGCCCTGGCGGCGGGGGCCGCGGAAGAAAGCGATCCGGGGAGATGCGCGGTGTCGAGCTTGATGGGCACGGGAATCCTCGAAGCGTGAGAAGGGTGACGTCCCATCCGACTTTTAGACTCTGTCGACCCGCCCTTCGGGCGGGATCTCCGGGTCGGTCCGCCCTTCGGGCGGGACCATCGGGCCGAGTATAGGGAGGGCCGGAGGGCCGCGCAATCGCGGGGCCTACCGATCGGCGATCGTGCGCGCCCGCCCGCGCCCCGCCCGGGCCCAGGCGAGGAGCGCGGCCAGCGTGACCAGCGAGAGGACCGCCCCGGCGCGCACACTCCCCGGCGCGAAGCGAAGCGAGACCCGGTGCTCGCCCGCGGGAACGCGCACGGCCTGGAAGAGGTAGTTGGCCGTCCACAGGGGCGCGGGCCTTCCGTCCACCTCGGCCTTCCAGCCCGGGTACTGCACGTCGTTCACGACGAGGTACCCTTCCCGCGCCATGCGAACCCTGAAGGCCTTGCGATTAACCCCGTAGGACTCCGACAGGACGGATGATCCGTCCTCGATGGGGCCGGCGGCGGCGGGCCGTGCCGGCGGCGCCGTTCCCTTCAGGATCACGGCGCGTCGCACGTCGTAGCCCCCGCGGAGCGCGCGGAGGATCTGCCCGTCGTCGGCCAGGAAATCGGCCTGGTGGCGGATCATCGCCCGCGGCAGCGCGCCGAGCCGCTCATAGATCCGCACCTCGCCCTCGTATACCGGGCGCAGCGAGAGCGCCGCCTGCCGCTCCGGCGGAATCGCTTCCTCGCGGGGCACGATGAAGTAGCGGAGGTTCAGGAGATCGAGGAAGGGGCTCCCCGGATTCCGGACGTCCTCGCGGAACGCGTGAAAGGCGGTCGGAGAGAAGACGCGATCGTCCACGAGCTCGCGGATGTACGTCGCGAAGCGATCCACGAAGAGCCCCTCGTACACGCCGATGTCGTCGATGCCGAAGGCGGTCGCCGTGTTCGGGTAGAGGCAGCCGTGGATGCCGAACACCCGGAAGGATCGCGTGTCGCGCCGGAGCACCTGGATGTAGGGCGGGACCCGCCAGGCCTCCGCGCGGACGCTGCGCGTGCGGGGAATGAGGAGGAACAGCTCCACGGCAAGCAGCGCGACGACGCCGGCGGCCAGCGCGCCCCGGCCGATCAGGCCCCGCCATCGAAGGCCGATCCCCAGGGCGGCGAGAGCGAAGAGCGCGGCCGGCAGCCCGATGGCGACGGGCCATGGGTTCGTGGGAGGCCGCAGCGCGAAGGCGGCCGCCGCGGCGACGAGGATCAGGAGCCCCGCGAGGGCGAAGGAGCGGAGCTGGCGGTCGTCGTCGCGCAGCGCGGACACGGCGACGCCGATCAGCACGGCTCCCGAGAGCGCGATCGCCTGGGTGAGATGAAGCGGGTACTTCATCAGGCCGAAGATCGGCAATCGGCCGATCTCGTTCAGGAGGGGAAAGCCGTAGACCTTGAGCACGTAGACCGTGAAGAGGAACGCCAAGGGGATTCGCGCGCGCGGCGCCCCGGGCGCGAAGAAAGCCGCGAGCGCGAGCCACAGCGCCATGAGCCCCATCCATCCCCCCGGCCATGTGTTCCAGTGGGCGGAACCGGGATCCGGCGCGAAGGCCCAGGGGAAAACCATCGTGATCGCGAAGCGCCACGGAATTGCCTCGAGACCCGGCTTCCCCCCGTGCACGTGCCACGCGTGGCGGAAAAGATACTCGCCGAAGGGGAGCAGGAGCACGGCGGCCATCCCGAGTCCGCCGGCCAGGGCGATCCCCAGGCGGGTCGCGGATCTGGCGGAACGGGGCGCCGCCGCCTTCTGTCCCAGCCGGAGCAGCGCGTAAGCGAGGGCCGTGAGGAGCGTGAGGAAGGTGTGCTCCGGGTGACCGGCGGCCACCGCCTGGAAGACGACGAGCGCGGCGAACACCACGTCCCGTTTTCGATCGCGGATCAGGATCCGCTCGACGAGCAGGAGCAGGAGCGGCGTCAGGAGATCGGCGTTGGTGGTGACGTTCGCCACATAGGAGACGAGGGGCCCGGAGACCATGTAGGAGATCCCCGCAACCGCCGCCGGGAACCTCGGCAATCCGATCGCGCGGGCGAAGGCATAGGTGAACAGCCCCGCGAGCCACAGGCGCAGCAGGAGGTAGACGTCCCAGTCCCAGGGCGAGGGCGTCGCGTACAGGACGATCTCGGGAACGAAGAGGAGCGACGATTCGAGCGTGGCCAGGAACGGGTAACCCGCCGCCTGGTGCGGATTCCAGAGAGGGATGGACCCGCTCGCCAGCGAGCGTTCCTTGAACTGCTGATAGGGCTCCTCGAGGATCCCGGGCGTGTTGTCGTAGACGGGAACCGCGGCCGGAAATCCCTCCGGGTAGCCGTACTGGCCGGATGGCAGGGTGGAGGACACGGTGTTGGAGAGGCGGAGCGTCTTGCCGAGGAAGACGATGTCGTAGAAGAAAACGCAGAGCGCGACGAGGAGGAGGATCGCCATACCGGCGGCGCCCGGGGTCCGGGCCCTTCCCCCGTCCCTCATGTCACCGCACCCGCTCGGCGATCACGATCGAAGGTCCCTTGGTCGCCGACCTGAACCGGTGAAGATCCGGCTCTTCCCGGTTCTGGTAGGGCGTGTCGATGGCCCGGAAGGCCGTGCGCCGGTACTTCGCGCGGTTCAGCCATTCGGCGACGTTCTCGTCCTGCAGGGGCCAGAGGGGCCGGATGATCAGCCAGCGGGGAGGCTGTTCCAACGGATCGAATCGCTGTGGCGCGAGCCCGGTGTGGAAGGCAACCGGATATTCCTCGAACACCATGAAGAACCGATCCCCCGGCCGCTTGTGCGCGTTCAGGTACTCCGAGATGGCGTCAATCGGGCCGCGCAAGGGATGCCGGATCTCGTCCAGGTAGTCCGCCAGCGGCAACCGCACCGCCAGGGAGGGCTCGGCTTCCGGGCGCCAGCCTATCATGCCGAATGCGTGATAGTAGTCGAAGCCGCGCAGCCACCGCGGAAAGCGCTCGCGTCGCAGTTCCTCCCGCGAGCGGCCGGCGGCCGTCAGCTTCCCCAGCTCGGCATGCTCCGACGCCAGCCGGATCGGCCAGACAGAGAGGGCGTTGGTGAGGATCAGCGCGCCAACCAGAGACCACGCGACCCACGCGCGGCGGCCCAGGGTGAACGCGGACTGCGCCACGAGCAACAGCAGAAAGGGCCAGAGGGGAAGGAGGTACCGAAGGAACGGGTAGGTTGCCGTCTTCGAGAAACTGCCGATGAAGACGACGCAGAGAAGTCCCACCAGGGACCCGGGCATCCATCCCCGCTCTGCCGCCGGCCGGCGCGCCTCCGCGATCAGGAGGCGGAGACCGAAGGCCGCGAAGATTGCCAGGAAGAGCGTGAAGACCCAGACCGCCAGGGGCGTATGGGGCCCCGCGAGAACGACGGGAAAGGTCAGCGCACCCAGGACCAGGAAGCCCGCGCCAACCGCTCGCGTCCCGCCGGCGGCAACCGCGCCCGCCAGGAAGAGCAGGAGCAGCGGCGCGGCGTGCAGGTTGATCTCCAGGAGGTAGTGCCGGGCGAACGAGATCACCTGATAGGGGTCGTTGGGCAGGAGCGGCGTGCCCCAGGTCGTGAGCCGCCGATCCCAGATCCTCGCCCACAGCGCAAAGGGCAAGACGAGCGCCCCGGCGCAGAGCGCCGCCGCGGCCAGCCGCGCGACGATGGGACGCGGGGGTCGGACGAGCAGGAGGTGCAGCGCCAGGGCAGCCCCCACCGCGAAGAACCAGGGGAAGTTCGCGTGGAAGAGGAGCACTGCCCAGAGCGCGAGCCACCGGGCCGCGCGGGGACGCGCCTCGAGGGCGTCGTGATAGGCGCGCATGACGAGCAGCGTGAGGAGAACTCCCTCGGGATAGTAGCGGGCCTGACGGATGGCAATGAGAAGCGGGACCGAGAGACCGGTGAGCAGCGTGGCGGCTTCCGCGACGCCGCGGCGGGAGGACATCGCGCGGAAGAGCGGATATGCGACGAAGGGGATCAGCGCGCCGGCCAGGGTGTGGAAGAAACGGGCGCCCAGGGCGGTGGCGCCGAAGAGCGCTTCGCCCGCGGCCGACAGATAACATTGAATCCAGCCGTCCCAGATCCAGAGGCCGTGGTGCGCATCGTTGGGCTGGAAGTGAATCAGGTAGTCGCCCCGGAGGACCCGGGGCAGCCCGTGCTTGAGGATCTGCAGGCCGAGCAGGCCGGGCGCGGCCTCGTCGGCCCAGAGAGCCGAGTCACCGAGCCGCATGAGCGAGAGCGCAAGGGTGAGGAGGGAGACCGCGAGACCCCACCCCCGGACGCCCGGGTTTTCGGCGCGATCCGCGCCCCTCGCGCGCGGAGGCTCCCCCGGTCCGGTCACCTGTCCCCCGTCTACTTCAGCAGCGCCCGGGCGATCACCTTCAGCTCGAGGATCGGCTTCACGCCCTCGAAGATGGGGAGGACCTGGGCATCCACCACGTAGCGGCTGATCGCGTACTCCTCCGCGTAGCCCCAGCCGCCGTGCAGGAGCTGCCCTTCCTGCGAGACCCACACGGCCGCGTCGCAGGCGAAGAGCTTGGCCTGCGCGGGCTCGAGCGCCGCCTCGCCCCCTCTCTCGTCCATGACGCGCGCCGCCGCGTAGGTGATCTGCCGGGCGGCGTTCAGATGGGTCGCCATGCGCCCGAGCTTGTACTGCGTGAGCTGGAAGTCGATCAGCGGCTTGCCGAACTGGTTGCGGCTCGCGACGTACCCGGCCGTCACCTGGAGCACCGCCTGCATCACGCCGCAGGCGCGCCCGCCGGTCTGCAATCGCCCGGCCGCGAAGCCCGCCATCTGCAGCGCGAAGCCCTTCCCCTCCCCTGCCGCGCCGCCGACGAGATTCTCGGCGGGGACGAAGTACCGGTCGAGCTGGAGCGTGAAGGAGTGCATGCCGCGGTAGCCCGGCGTGGCGTCCGCCTTGCCGACGAGCGAGCCGCCGCCCGGCTGCTTCATCTCGAAACTGTGGCCGGGGAAGGGATCCTTCGGGACGATGAACAGCGAGAGCCCCTTGGCCCCGAGCTTGCGATCGGGGTTCGTGCGCGCCAGCAGCGCGAGCACGTTCGCGCGCCCCGCGAAGGTGCACCAGGCCTTGGGGCCCGTGATGAACCATCCCTCGACGCCATTCTGCGTCCCGCGCTCGGCCGCGCAGGACACGCTCGCGACGTCGCTTCCCACGTTCGGCTCGGTGACCGCGATCCCCACCATCAGCTCGCCGGACGCGATGGGGGGCAGCCACTTCTTCTTCTGCTCCTCCGTGCCTCCGCGCTGCAGCGCCTTGGCGAGGATCTCGGGGCGCGTGATGAGGCTCCCCGCGCCGGCGAGCGAGGCCGCGGCCAGCTCCTCGGTCGTGAGGATCATGGCGAGGTTGCCGAACTCCGTGCCGCCGTACTCCTCGGGGACCGAGAGGCCGAAGTAGCCCTGCCCGGCCATCCGGGCGATCAGCTCGTCCGAAACCAGATCGTCGTGCCGGTGGAGCTTCTCCGCGAAGGGGGCCACCTCGTTGCGGGCGAAGACGCGGACCGAGTCGCGCGTCGCCGTGAGCACCTCGTCGCCGAGCCAGAGGTTGTTCTGCCCGCCCTGGGACGCGACCTGGCGCCCGATCTCCCGGTAGCTCGTCTCGTGCATGGCCCGGCGCGCGAGCTTCTGGATCTCCGGATCGCCGATCGTCTTTGCCAGCTGCGCGCCGTCGGTGCCGTAGTCCTCGGCCGCGGCCGAGGCGGACGCGAAGGCCTTCGCGGCGGTCTCACCGGCGAAGGCGATCGCCATGCGCTCGACCATCGCGTCCCGCTTCCCCTCCGTCGCGATCCCCTCCGCGTAGGTCAGGAAATCCTGCACGGCCCGCAGCTCGGTGGCGAGCTGCGCCATGCGCTCAGCGTGCACCTGGTGGTCGTCGATGTCCCTGCCGCCGCCGGTGAGCCTGGAGGCGTAGCGAAGGGACTCGTCGGTGAAGGCGGCGAGCGCCTGCTCGATCCGGCGGGCGTGGTCGAGGGTGAGTTCGGTGGTCATGGGGGATCCCCTGCCGTGCGGCGGCGCCGGGCGGCATCGTTGCGAAGAGATTCTTTCGGGCGGCCTGAAGACGCCATGTGATAGCCCGAATCGCGCGCCGGGTCAACGTGAAGAAGGGCCATTATTCCGGTAAGTTGGAGACGCGTTCCGGCTCCGGAGAGGAGGCGTCCCGCGGGCGCCTCTGGTATGCTCGAATCCCTCCGGGAGGCCACCCCATGATCCGCGACGACGATCCGACGGTCTTCTCCACCGGCCCCGGCGGCGGCGTTTCCTCGAAGAAGCAGGCGCCCCGTGGGGAGGAGAAGACGAAGCCCGCCGCGAAGGCGCACGACGGGACCGTGCGCGTGCGGCGCGAGACGGCGGGGCGCGGCGGAAAGACGGTGACGACCATCGCGGGCGTTCCCGGTTCGGCGGACGCACTGCGCGATCTTGCGGGGGAGCTCAAGCGCGCCTGCGGCTCCGGGGGAACGATCAAGGACGGCGTGATCGAGATCCAGGGCGATCAGCGGGATCGGATCGTGGTGCACCTGGAGTCGAAGGGGTACCGGGTGAAGCGGGCGGGGGGATGATATCGGCGGCGGGATCGCCGTGCTCAGTGCGTCTTCCCCTTCATCCGCGCGTTGTAGACCATCAGCATCTCGCCGACGTTCTCCAGCGTGAGCAGCCCCACGATCTGCCCGTTCTCCAGGACGGGGAGCGCCGATCGGTTCTGGCTCCGGAGGCGCTCCAGTGCCGCGTCCACCTGTTCGTCCGGCGAGAGCACGCCCGCGTCGCGCCGCACCAGCGGCCCCACCGGCGCCCGCTCGTTCCCCCGGCTGATCGCCTCCAGCAATTCCGCCCGCGTGAGCACCCCCGCGACCTGCTCCCGGTCCAGCACCGGGAAGTCCTGCTGGTAGCCCTCGAGCAGGTGCTGGAGCGCCCGGGACACCGGATCGTGGACGTCGAGCGTACGGAAGTCCGTGATCATCACGTCCCGCACCGGCACGTTGTGAAACGCCGAGCGCATGGTGATCATGGCCGCTTCCTGCTCGGCGCCGATGTAGACGAAGAGCGCGATGAAGATCAGGAACGGATTGCCCAGGAGCCCCACGAGGCCGAACAGGAGCGCCATCCCCTGCCCGATCCGCGCGGCGATCTGCGTGGCGCGCACGTAGTCCATCCGCTGCGCGAGAAGCG
>JBGPLH010000072.1:0-11508 GCA_041486365.1 Thermodesulfobacteriota bacterium
GAGATAGCGCGCGGCCGTCGCGTCGGCGCGGATGGGGCTGACCACCTCGAGGAAGGTGTCACCCACGGGCATGACGGCATTCCTGAGGCCGAAGACCTCGACAGAGGGGTCGTGGAAGCAGACCTCGATGCCGAGCACGGCATGGAGATCCTGCACCACGGGGTCGAGTTGGCGCGCGACGAGGGCGATCTGGCGGAGTCTCATGGTCATGGCCTCGCTGACGGGCAGATGAGCGGGGAAGGAAGGATCGAACGGAGGCATTGTAGTAAATGGCGCGGGCTGCCGTCGAGCGCAAGCGGGGAGGGCCCTCCGGGGACGGCGCTCGGGGAGGGAGAGGGGCCCCGCGCTGGACAGGTCGGGACATCTTGTCCATACTTCGGACATGCAGCTCACGATCCGCGATGCGGCCCGCCTGCTCCAGGTTTCCGAGAAGACGATCTACCGGTGGATCCGCAAGGGGGAGTTGCCGGCCTTCCGCTTTCACGACCAGTACCGGTTCAACGAGGTCGAGCTCGAGGAGTGGGCGGCCCGGCACCGCCGGCCGCTGTGCCGCGCCCCGTCGCCGGAGGAACCGGGTCCCCCGATCCCGCCGCCCAGCCTCGCCGACGCGATCCGACGGGGAGGCATCTATTACCGCCTGGAGGGTCGCACGCGGGATCAGGTGCTCAAGTCCATCGTCGCGCTCCCCGGAATCCCGCGCAGCATCGGGAGCCCGGCCCTGTTCGAGATGCTACGGACGCGGGAGCGCATCGCGGCGACCGCGATCGGCGGGGGAATCGCGATCCCCCATCCCCGCCACCCGCTGGCCCTCGGCGTGGAGGAGCCGACGGTGCTCCTGTGCTTCCTCGAGCAGGAGGTCGACTTCGGAGCGCTCGATGGAAAGCCGGTACACACGCTCTTCCTTATCCTGAGCCCGACCGTCCAGGCCCACCTCCAGACGCTCTCCCGGATCGGATTCGTCCTGCAGGACCCCGCCTTCCGTAAGCTCCTCGAGCGGAAGGCCATGCGCGAGGCGATCCTCGCCCGGCTCGACGCGCTCCGCGCCCGGGAGGCAGCTCCCGCCCGTGGGCGGGGAGCGGCCTGATGTCGCTCGTCGCCGCCGCGCTCTCGCTGGGGGCCCTGGGTGCGCTGCTCTCGGGGCTCCTCCGCGGGAGGCCGGGGGCGGGATTTTTCGCGGGCCTCCTGGCCTGCGCCGTCGGCGCGGGTGCGGGGCTCGACCTTCTCCTGCGCGGCGAGACCGCGGGGGTCCTGATACCCTGGTCGCCTCCCTTCGGCGCGCTGGCCTTCGGCGCCGACCCCCTCTCCTCCTTCTTCCTGGTCTGCGTTTACGTCGTGGGAGGACTCTCGCTCCTGTACGCGCGGGGCTACTTTCCGCGGGCCCGGGCCGGAGCGGCGCTGGCGTGGATGAATCTGCTCATCGCGGCCATGGCCGTGGTCGTCATCGCCCGGGACGCCATCACGTTCCTCGTCGGCTGGGAGGTGATGTTCGCAACGTCCTGGCTCCTCGTCACCTTCGACGATGAGGACGCGGAGGCCCGCGCCGCGGGGTTCACCTATCTCGTGGCCTCGCACGCGGGCGTGGTCCTGGTCCTGATCCTCTTCGGTCTGCTCGCGCGCCACGCGGGCAGCCTCCGGTTCGATGCGTTCGTGGCGGCGGGCGCCCCGCCCGGCGGTCTCGCGACCCTCTGCTTCGCCACGGCGCTGGCGGGCTTCGCCACGAAGGCGGGGCTCTGGCCGGTGCACGGCTGGCTGCCCCAGGCCCATCCCGCGGCGCCGAGCCCGGTGTCGGCCCTCCTGTCTGGCGTGATGATCAAGCTGGGGATCTACGGTCTCCTTCGAACACTCACCTTTCTCGGGCCGCCGCCGGCGGCCTGGGGCCTCGCGCTGCTCGCCATCGGGGGTCTGTCGGCGCTCGCCGGCGTGCTCCTGGCGATCGCGCAGCACGATCTAAAGCGTTTGCTCGCCTATCACAGCGTCGAGAACGTGGGGATCATCGCGCTGGGGATCGGGGTCGGGATCCTGGGCCAGGCGACGCATGCGCCCGCCGTGGTCTGGGCGGGGTACGCGGGCGCGCTGCTCCATACGCTGAACCACGGGTTGTTCAAGGGCTTGCTCTTCCAGGCGGCGGGCGCCGTCGGGACGAATGCGGGTTCCCGTGACCTGGAAAAGCTCGGAGGGCTCCTGCGCCGCATGCCGGCCACGGGCGCGCTCTTCCTGATCGGTGCGGTGGCGATCTCCGGGCTGCCGCCGCTGAACGGCTTCGTGAGCGAGTGGCTCGTGTACCTTGCGGCCCTCCGGGAGGGCATGCTCGCGGCGGAGAGAGGCACCGCGGCCGCGTCGCTCGTCGTGGTGCCTCTCCTGGCGCTGGTCGGCGGGCTTGCCGCCGCCTGCTTCGTGAAGGTCTTCGGCGTCGCGTTCCTGGGGGAGCCGCGCACACCCGGCGCGGCCGCCGCGCGGGAGGCGGCGGGACCCATGCGCGCGGCGATGGCGCTGGGCGCGGTTGCCTGCGTTGCCATCGGGATCGCGCCGCGGGCGGCGCTGCGCCTGGTCGCGGGACCGGCGGCCGCGCTCTCGGGGACCGCGATCGTCAGCGCGGACCAGTCTCTCGCGGCAGGGCTCCGCGCGATCCCCCTGAGCGTGGCCCTTCTCGTGGCCTGCACGCTCGCCCTGCTCGCCGCGAGGAGATGGCTGCTGCGCGGGCGTGCCGTCGGCGCCGCGCCGACGTGGGACTGCGGGTACGTCCAGGCGACGCCCCGCATGCAGTACACCGCCGCCTCCTTTGCGTCCCCCGTGCTGGATCCCTTCGAAGGGCTCCTGTCGGTGCAGGCGCACCGCGAGGATCCCCAGGGCTACTTCCCCTCGGCCGCGCGCGACGAGCGGCACATCGGGGATCCGGGCGAGGCGCTGGTGCGCCGCGTCCTGCGCGCCATCGTCTTCACGCTCTCGCCCCTGCGCGCGCTCCAGCGCGGCCCGGTGCAGCTCTACCTGCTCTACGTGTTCCTGGCGCTCCTCGCGCTCCTGCTGTGGCAGGTGCCTTCATGAGCGCGCTCAGCGGACTCGCGGTCCAGGTCGTCCTGCTGACGGTTCTTCCGCCGCTCCTTCCCGGCCTGATCGGCCGCGTCAAGTCGTGGATGGCCGGCAGGAGCGGGCCCTCTCTGCTGCAGCCCTATCGCGATCTCTTCAGGCTGCTGCACAAGGGGGCGGTTTACAGCCGGACCGTGACGTGGGTCTTCGTGGCCGGTCCCGCCGTCTCACTGGCAGCGACCTTCCTGGCGGGGCTCCTGCTGCCGCTCGCGTCGTCGCGCGCGCCGCTGGCCTTCTCGGGAGATTTGATCCTCTTCGTGGCCCTCATGGGACTGGGTCGTTTCCTGATGATGGCGGCCGCCCTCGACACCGGAAGCAGCTTCGAGGGCATGGCGGCCAGCCGCGAGGCGGCCTTCAGCGCGCTCGCCGAGCCGGCCCTGCTCCTCGTGCTCACGACGCTGGCCGTGGCCAGCGGCGAGCTGTCTCTGTCGGGAATCCTCGGGGGGCTCGGGTCTCTGCCCGCCGTTACCCCCGCGCGGCTCCTCGCGGCGGGGGCCCTGGGCGCGGTGCTGCTGGCGGAGAACGCCCGGATCCCCATCGACGATCCGGCCACGCACCTGGAACTGACGATGGTGCACGAGGGGATGATCCTGGACCACTCGGGTCCCGATCTCGCGGCGATCGAGTACGCCGCCGCCATGAAGCTCTTCGTCACGTCCGCCCTCCTGGCTGCGGTCATTGCCCCGGGCCTCGCCGCCCGCCCGCCGGCCTTCGCGGCGGGAGCGCTCGTCGTGGCGGTGGTGGTGGGCCTCGTCGAGTCGGCCACCGCGCGACTCCGTTTGCCGCGCGTGAAGCAGTTCCTCGTGGGCGCGTCGGCGCTCGGCGCCGTGGCGCTGGCCGCGGCGCTCTTCGCCCGGGGGACGCCGTGAGCGCCGTCGCCGATCTGCTGCTCGCGCTCCTGATCCTCGTGGGCCTGTACATGGTCTCCACGAGCCGCCTGCACGCATGCGTGCGGGCCAGCGCCCTGCAGGGGATCCTCCTGGGGCTCCTCCCGATCGCGCTTCGATGGGCGAACGGGATCGTTCCCCTCGATCTGCCCGTGGTGACGCTGGCTGCCGGGGCGATCGCGATCAAGGCCATCGCGATCCCGAGGCTGCTCGTGCGGTCGATCCGTGAGGCGGGCGTGCGGCGGGAAGTGGAGCCGATGGTGAGCCTGCACGGATCGATCCTCGGCGCGGCGGTCCTCATCGGCCTGGCGTTCTGGCTCGGCGAGCGAATGGTGTTGCCGTTCCCCGTGGGATCGAAGCTCCTCGTGCCGGCCGCGATCTCCAACGTGCTCCTGGGATTCCTCATCGTGGTCGCGCGCCGGAAGGCGATCACGCAGGTCGTCGGCTACCTGGCCCTCGAGAACGGCGTGTTCGTCTTCGGGCTCGCCCTGGCCCGGCAGCAGCCGATCCTCGTGGAGCTCTCGGTGCTGCTCGACGTCCTCGTCGGGGTGTTCGTCATGGGGATCGCGATCCACCACATCAGCCGGACGTTCGATCATCTGGACACGGACGCGCTGGCGAGCCTCCGGGAATGAGCCCGCGGATCCTCCTCCTGATCGCCCTCCCGGTCCTCGCCGCGGCGGCCGCGTGGCGCTCGCGGAGCATGCGCGTGCAACTCTGGGTCCTCCTGGGCACCGCGCTGATCCATGCCGGAACCGTGGGGAGCCTGTGGCTGGATCTGCCGCGCCCGGCGCCGGGGGCCATCGTCGGCGTGGACGCGCTGGGCCTCCTCGTTCTCACCCTCGCCTCGGTGCTCTTTCTCGCCTCGGCGCTCTACAGCATTCCCTACCTCACCGAGGGAACCCACGACGAGCCTTCCGCCCCGCTGCGCTACGCGCCGCTCCTGCTGCTTTTCCTCGGCGCGATGTCCCTCGTGACGCTGAGCCGCAACCTCGCGCTGATGTGGGCCGCCGTGGAGGCGACCACGCTTGCCAGCGCGCCGCTCATCTATTTCTATCGCCGGCCCGGATCGCTCGAAGCGGCCTGGAAGTATCTTCTCATCTGCTCGGTGGGGATCGCGCTGGCGCTGCTGGGGACGTTCTTCCTCGGGGTTGCGTCGGCGGGCCCCGACGGGCGGGGATCCGGGCTGGGAATAGACGATCTGCTTCGCGTGGCCCCGCAGCTTGATCATCGCTGGCTGCGCGCCGCCTTCGTCCTCGCGCTGGTGGGATACGGGACGAAGATGGGGCTGGCGCCTCTGCACACCTGGCTGCCCGACGCCCACGGCCAGTCGCCCTCGCCGGTCTCGGCGTTGCTATCCGGCGCGCTCCTGAACTGCGCGCTCCTGGGGATCCTGCGGTTCCACGCGATCAACGCGGCCGCGGGGGATCCGGGGATCTCCGGGCAGATGCTCCTCGTCCTGGGATTCGCCTCCCTGCTCGTGGGAACGGCCTCGCTTCTCGGGCAGCGTGATTACAAGCGCCTGCTCGCCTACTCGTCGGTGGAGAACATGGGCGTCATCGCCATCGGGATCGGCTTCGGCGGGTCGGCCACCTACGGCGGGCTGCTGCACCTCGTAAACCACTCCCTTGCGAAGGGCGCGCTCTTCCTCCTGTCGTGTAACGTGCTCCGGGCCTACGGGACCACGTCGAGCGAGCGAGTCCGCGGAGCGCGCCGTCGCATCCCGCTCAGCGCGGCGCTCCTGGGCGTGGCGGTCTTCGCGATGGGGGGCTCGCCTCCCTTCGGGCCCTTCGTGAGCGAGGTCACGATCTTTTTCGATGCGATGCGGCGCGGCGCGCCCTGGATCGGCGTCGCCTTCGTGGCGCTTCTCGGGGTCGCGTTCGTGGCCATGGCGGGGGCGATGTTTCCGATGCTGCAGGGGGACGACGCGGGATGCCCGAAGGTTATGGCGCGCCGGTCGCTGCGACATCAGCTCCTCGCCGTCGGCCCACCGGCGGTCCTCCTGGCGATCGTGCTCGTCCTGGGCGTGCGCGTGCCGCGGGCGATCGATGCGATCCTGCGCGGCGCCGCGGCGATCCTCGGAGGCTCGTCATGACCGGCGCGAACGGCGCGAACCCGCTGTCGGCGATCGAAAGGGGCGTGGAGGGACGCGCGGGGAGGCCCTGGGCAATGGACGAGCGGGCGCCCGCCGATCCGAGCGCATGGGCACGCGAGGTGCTGGAGGCGCGTGCGGCCGGTTGGCGCCTCGCGGGCCTGTTCGCCTGGCCCTCCGGACCCGGGACCCACACGCTCCTTGCCCTTCTCGCCTCCGACGCCCGGGGCCGGCTCGCGCTGCGACGGACGGAGATCACGGCGGGCGGCTCCTTTCCTTCCCTCACGCCGGCGATCCCCGCCGCGCAGGCCTTCGAGCGGGAGATCTTCGAGCGGGACGGATTGCGGCCGGACGGGCACCCGTGGCTCAAGCCGTTGCTTCGCCACGCGGGTCTGGAGGGCGCGATCGGCGCCGCGGAGGAGGAGACGTTCTTCCGCGTGACAGGGGAGGGCGTGCACGAGGTCGCGGTGGGACCGGTGCACGCGGGGATCATCGAGCCGGGGCACTTCCGCTTCCAGTGCGCGGGGGAGGAGGTGATCCATCTGGAGATCCGCCTGGGCTACCAGCACCGGGGAGTGGAGGCGCTCCTGGCTTCCTGCGGGCCGGTCCGTCGCGCGGCGCTTGCCGAGTCGATTGCCGGCGACGCGGCGCTGGCCCATGCGATCGCCCACGCCGAGGCGCTCGAAGGCCTCTCGGGGCTGGAGGCCCCCCCGCGGGCCCAGGCGATCCGGGCGTTCGCGCTCGAGCTGGAACGGCTCGCGAATCACGCGGGCGACCTGGGCGCGCTCTGCGGCGACGTCGGGTACCTGCCCGGAGCCTCCTGGCTAGGAAGGCTCCGCGGCGACTTCCTGAACCTCCTGCTCGAGCTGTCCGGCAACCGGTTCGGCCGCGGGCTGGTCGTGCCGGGCGGTGTGCGCTTCGACCTGGACGATCGCCTGCGCGCCGCTTTCGCGCCGCGGATCGCCTCCGCCGCCCGCGATCTGGGCGATGTCTGTGATCTCGTCTTCTCGAATCCCTCCGTGCTCTCACGCTTCGAGCACACGGGCGCGCTGTCCCGGCGCGACGCCGAGAGCCTGGGCCTCGTCGGGCCGGCCGCGCGCGCGAGCGGGTGCGCGCGCGACGTGCGCACCGATCACCCCTCGGGGCTGTACCGGTTCGCGCACATCGCGATCGCGTCCGTCCCGGGGGGCGACGTGATGGCGCGGGCGATGATCCGTTGGCTCGAGGCGACCCGATCGCTCGCCTTCCTCGCGGAGGAACTGGATCAGCTCCCCGGAGGGTCGCTCGCGGAGACGCCCGGCCCGCTGCGCCCGGACGCGCTCGTCGTCTCGCTCGTGGAAGGCTGGCGCGGTGAGACCGCGCACCTGGCCGTCACGGACGAGGAAGGTCACCTGTCGCGCTACCGCGTGGTCGACCCGTCCTTCCACAACTGGTTCGGCCTGGCGATGGCGATGCGCGGTGGGCAGATCTCGGATTTTCCGCTCTGCAACAAGAGCTTCAATCTCTCCTACGCGGGGCACGACCGATGAGGGAGCGCGCATGGGGAACCTGATCCGGACGCGCCTGCGGCAGGGCAAGCGCACGCTGGCCTTCCCGGCCGGGGCCGTCGATCTCCCGGAGCGATTTCGGGGAAGGCCGATCCTCGATGCGGCGCGATGCGTGGAGGGATGCCGATCCTGCGTCGACGCTTGCCCGACCGGGGCCATCGCGGTCGAGCCGCTGCGGCTCGACCTGGGGCGATGCGTCTTTTGCCCCGCCTGCGTACAGGCCTGCCCCACGGGAGCCATCGCGTACACGACCGACCACCGGCTCGCCGCGACGGATCGCGGCTCGCTCGTGATCACGGGAAGCCAGGCGCCCCGGGTCGCCGCGCTCGATCGGCGGATGAGACGGATCTTCGGAAGATCTCTCAGGCTCCGGCAGGTCTCGGCGGGAGGGGCCAACGCGAGTGAGGCCGAGCTGTCGGCTCTCGGGAACGTGGTCTTCGATCTGTCGCGCTTCGGAGTGCAGTTCGTGGCCTCTCCCCGGCACGCGGACGGCATGGTCGTCACGGGCCCCGTGACCAGGAACATGGCCCTGGCGCTTCGCAAGACCTGGGAGGCGATCCCCGAGCCGAAGATCGTGATCGCCGTGGGGACCGAGGCGATCTCGGGCGGGCTCTTCCGGGGGAGTCCCGAAGTTCTCGGCGGCATTCCGGAGGACATCCCGGTTGATCTCTACATCCCGGGCCATCCGCCTCACCCGCTCACCCTCCTGGACGGCCTGCTGCGACTGCTCGGCCGGATCGGGGATCGGGAGTAGCCCCCAGCGCTACCCGAGCGTCCGCATCCACGCCGAGATCGCACGCCCGATCTCGTCGGGGGAATCCTCCTGGATGAAATGGGTCCCGCGCACGGTGACCTCGGTCTGGTTGGGCCACGTCCGGCAGAACTCCCTTTGGGGGCCGATGAGGATCGATCCCGGGTCCGCGTTGATGAAAAGCTTCGGGACCGGGTTCTGCGAAAGCCAGGTTGCGTAAGCCTGCACGATGGCGACGACGTCGCGCGGCTCTCCTTCGACGGGGATCTGGCGCGGCCAGGTGAGCGTGGGCCGGCGATCCTCGCCGGCCCGCAGATAGGGACGGCGGTAGACGGTCAGCTCCGCGTCCGTGAGGCCGCGCAGCACGGAGGCCGGCAGGATCCGCTCCACGAAGACGTTCTTCTCGAGGATCATCTCCTCTCCGGCGGGCGAGCGGAGCGCCTGGAAGATCCTCGTCGCCGCCTCCGGCCAGTCGGCCCAGGTCACCGGGCGGACGATCGCTTCCATATATGCAATGCCCCGCACCGCGTCGCGGTGACGATTGGCCCAGTCGAATCCGAGCGCCGAGCCCCAGTCGTGAATCACCAGCGTCACGCGCTCGCGCACGCCGAGATGATCGAGGAGCGCGTCGAGATGGCGCCGGTGCTCGACGAAGCTGTAGCGGTCGGGGCCGGAAGGGGAGAGCTTGTCGGAGTCGCCCATGCCGATGAGATCCGGCGCGATGCAGCGCCCCATCCCCTCCAGATGGGGGATCACGTTCCGCCATAGATAAGAGGACGTGGGGTTGCCGTGAAGGAAGACGATGGGGTCGCCGGAGCCGGTCTCGACGGAAGCCATCGTGGCTCCGAGCACGCGGGCGCGCTTCTTCGGGTATCGCTCTTCGGTCGGGATCATGTTTCCTCGGGGGCTCAGGCGATGTGTTTCAGCACGAGGGCGCGCAGAAGCGCGATCGTGGGCGTGACGGACAGGCCGAGGCCCCGCAGCTCGCCCTCCGCGATCGCGTCGCACACGCGCTCCAGGGTAAAGAGCAGCATGGCATCCTCCTCGGGCCTACGGGCCTTCGCCTTCGGCGATACCTTCAGGTCGTCGATCATGCGAAGCTGGCGCCTTCGCTGTGCCCGGTAGAAGGCGCACGCCGTGGCGTCCGCCGCGACCAGCGTGCGCAGGCTCGCGCGCAGACCCCGCCAGCGCCGGTGGTGCGCCACGACCAGGTCCACGATGCGGGTGGCCTGCGCCTCCGGCCGGCCCCCTTCCCGGAGCAGCCGTTCGACCTTCGACCACTCCGCGGTGACCCAGGCTTCATAGGCGGCGAGAAAGATGTCCCGCTTGTCGTCGAAGTGCTTGTAGAAGGTCGCGGGTGAGTAGCCGGCGGCCCGCGCCAGGCGGTTGGAGTCCGTCCCATGGTAGCCGCTCCGGTTGAACACGCCGGCAGCGGCCCGGACCAGGCGCTCCCGTGTCTCTCCCGCCGTCCCCCGCGGCCGCCGCGCGGCGGCCCGGCGCCGCCCCGAATGCCGGACACGCGCCCGTGCCAAGGTCATTCCTCCCGGTGGATGTTGCTTCAGCGCCCGACCCTACCACGCCCGCCGCGCCCTTGACAGGGGACGGGAGAAAGTAATAAAACTATCACCTGCGGCGCCGAGGCCTCTCTCGCGGATGCCACGGCGGCGCATCACCCGGAGGAAGCGATGATCGCGAAACGATCGGCGGCGGGCGCGTCCGCGCCCTGGCGGGAAGTGACGGTGGACGGGGTGCGGCTGGCCTATGACGACGAGGGGGACGGGCCGGTCTTGGTCTGCCTGCACGCGATCGGGCATGGCGCGGCGGACTTCGCGGGGCTGCGCGCCCGGCTGCGCGACCGGTACCGGGTCCTCGCGCCGGACTGGCCCGGCCAGGGAAACTCGGGTGAGGATTGCCATCCCCCGACGGCCGCCCGGTACGCCGCGCTCCTGGCGGGATTCCTCGACGCGACGGGAGCGGGCCCCGTCGCGATCATCGGAAACTCCATCGGCGGGGCCGCGGCGATCACCTTCGCTCACGATCATCCCGGTCGGGTCCGCGGGCTCGTCCTCGAGAATCCCGGCGGGCTCGATCCCCCCGACCGGCTGGCGCGCCTGTCCATCGCGATGATGGTCCGGTTCTTCGCCGCGGGGGCGCGCGGCGCCTGGTGGTACCCGGGGGCCTTCGCCGCCTACTACCGCATGGTCCTGCCCCGCCCGGCTGCGGCGGCGCAGCGCGGGCGCATCGTGGCCTCGGGCCGGGAGATCGCTCCGCTCCTGCGCGATGCGTGGAAAGGCTTCGGGGAGCCCGGCGCGGACCTGCGCGCCCTCGCCCCGGGCATCCGTTGTCCCGTCCTCTTCGCGTGGGCCGATCGTGATCGCATCCTGCAGCTCCGGCGAAACCTCCCGGCGATCCGCCGGTTCCCCGACGCGCGTCTCGAGAAATTTCCCGCGGGCCATGCGGCGCACCTGGAAACCCCCGACGCGTTCGAAGTGCCCCTGGAGGGTTTCCTGGCCGGGCTTCCGGCCGATCGATCGAGCCGGGCGGAGCCTTCCACGGCAAAGCCGGAGCGGATGGCGCGGGCGGAGGCGCGTGTCGGGGGGCGTGTGGGGGAATCAGGCCCCGCGATTTGACATGGGCCCGGGACCAGGCCTAGCGTCCCCACCTGTCGTCGAGGTCCACGCCGCCGGGCGATGAGCCGGGTCCTCGCGACGATCGAATCGCGCCGCGGGCTCCGGAACCCTTCCGGACTCGGACGTCAAACCCACGGTGCTGCCCCCCTTTCAGGAGGAGAGGCCCATGACACCGATCATCGGTCGGCGGACCCGGCTCGCCGCGACCGCCGCGATCCCCGGGCAGCCCGCGGCTCCCGCGGAACAGGGGACCCAGACCGCGGCTCCTGTGCCGACCAGCACCGGCGGCGAGGGCGGGAAGATTCTCGTGTGGGGCGATCCGGGCGCCAAGATGTACTACTACGAGGGCGATGCCGCTTACGGAAAGACCGAAGGAGGCCGGTGCATGATCGAGAAGCAGGCCAAGGAAAACGGCCTGCACGCCGCGAACAAGAAATAGGGAAAGCAGACCGGTCGATCCGGTTACACGAGAGGGCCGCGCATCCGGATGGGGCGCGGCCTCTCGTTCTTGCGGCCC
>JBGPLH010000073.1:0-11383 GCA_041486365.1 Thermodesulfobacteriota bacterium
ACATGAATGACGTCTCCAAGCATCGGTAGCCGTTTCCGGATCGAGGGCCGTTCCGGAGGCGGCTTTTGCGTTCTTGTGCGGGGCCGCCGAGGCGAAGTCGCACAAGAGGTTCGTGCGCTCCCCTGACCTCAGAGGGACTGGCGATTTCGTGCGCCAGGGGGTCGCAGAAGGAGGAAGTTTCATGCCCACGGGTAAGGTGAAGTGGTTCAACGAGAAGAAGGGCTACGGTTTCATCGCGCAGGAGTCCGGGGACGACGTCTTCGTTCACTTCTCCGCCATCAGCGGTGACGGCTTCAAGACGCTCGCCGAGGGAGAGACCGTCGAGTTCGAGATCACCCAGGGTCCCAAGGGCCCGCAGGCGGCCAACGTCACGCGCCGCTGATCCCCCGCCACTATCCTCAAGAGGAACCCCCGGGCCGCCGGGGGTTCTTTGTTTTGCTCGCCACGCGCGATCCGGAACGGGACGGGCGCACCGGATCATTCGCCCGCGCCGTTCCCGGGAGCTCCCACCTCCGGTCCGGGGAGGCCGGCCCGCACGCGCAGCGTCCGTCCCTGCGTGACTTCCACCTGACCCGCCGCGAGTCCTTTGCGCTTGCGCACGTGCCGGAGCGCCGCGACGATCACGTCGACGCCCGCCTCCTCCCGCGCCGGGCTGTAGTACGCCGCGACGCGCGCGGCCGCCTCGACGACCGAGGCGGGGGGTTCCATGCGTGCGGGATTGCGGAGCAGGACGTGCGCGCCGGGAACGTTGCGCGCGTGGAACCAGAGGTCCTCGGGGCGGCCCCAGGCGGTCACGATCCGATCGTTGTCACGGCTGTGTCGCCCCGCGAGAATCTCCCAGCCGTCCACGACGAATCGGCGCGGGCCCGTGGCGGCGGCAGGCTTCTGGAGCGCGGCTCCCGCTTTGTCGGGCGCTCTCGGCCCCTGCTTCGCAGGGGACGTCTTGTCAGATGATCTCGGCCCCTGCTTCGCAGGGGACCTTGGGTGGGCTCCAAGGGACTCACGCAGCCGGAGCGCGATCCTGTCGAGCGAGCCGATCTCCTCCGCGGCCAGCGCGTGGACGCGCGCGTCCTCGATCAACCTGATCTCCTCCTCACCCTGCGCGATGATCCGCGAGAGGAGCCCGACGGCGCGGGCGGATTTTTTCGCGCGCTGGTAAAGTCGCGCGGCGTTCTCAGCGAGCGAGAGCGCCGGGTCGAGAGGAATCGTCACGCGGGGAAGGGAACTGTCGTGGAGATCCGTGACATCGATCGACGTCTCGCCGCGCCGATTGGGGTTCCTCTGCGCCAGGAGCAGGTCCGCCAGGACGCGGCGGCGATGGCCGAGGCGGGCTTCCTCGAGCTCCCCGCGCTGGCGGGCGAGCTTCGTTTCCCGGTGTGCGCACTGCCTGCCGATCAACCGGATCACTTCCGCCCGGCGCGCGTCCAGCCGCGCCATCCGTCCCTGCCGCGCGTGCACGCGCTCAAGGGCTTCGGAGATGGAAGGGACGGGCCGCAGGCGAAGGCCCGGTTCGGGGAAAGGGCCCGGGAGGATCTCGAGGGGGGTTCCTTCCTCGTCGAGCACGGCGTGGGGGGCACAGGGCGCCGCGAGGATCTCGCGAAGCGCCGAGAGAAAGCGCGCGGCGGCCTCCCCGCCCATGGCGGAGGGAGGACCCTCCGGATCGATCCCCGCGCGGCGTAGGGCCTCCGCCGCCGTACGGCGCCCGACGCCTTCGAAGGCCCGGGAGAGCACCCGATCAGTTCTTGTCGACCCCCTCTGCGAGGCGGGCCGGTGGGAAGAATGGATGGTGAGCCGCGCGATCGTCTCCTCGAGATCGGCCGCGGACGCGGTGCGTGGGTCGAGCCTTCCCGGACGGGTCGGGGGCGTCCATGGGGCGCCCGCGGACAGATCGCGCTGCGCCCGGGGAAGCGGCCTCAGGAGGCCCAGCACGCGCTGAACACCTTCGCGCTCCGCGAGCAACGCCACGGTGCTCGCGTGCCCCGTCCACTCCACGACAAGGCGCACGTGCTCCGGTGACGCGTCCTCGCGCCCCACCGGGGCTCGCGGACCGAAGCGGAGGGTGATCACCGGAAGCGCCGGATGGACGGAGGCCTCCTCGAAGGGGCGCCCCTCGAGGTGCTTCCGCGCGAGCATGCAGAAGGGGAAGGGGATTTTCGGATTGGGGCGGTCCACCTGCGTGAGATGGACGCGGACCTCGGCCGGATCGGCGCATGCGAGCAGGCGACGCTCTCCCACAGGACCCCACAGGCGAAGGATCAGCGTCAGTGGGTCGGGCTGGTGCACCCGTCGCACACGGCATCCCCGCAGCGCCGAGTCGATCTCGCGGGCCAGGGCGTCCAGGACGGGCCCATCGGGGATCACGGCCGGGGCCGGAGGGGAGAGGCTGCGGGCGAGTCCGGGAGGTGCGGGGTGACCGGGTGCGTGATTCCTTGAGTATCGTCTTTTACGTGAGCGGTCATGGCTTCGGCCACGCGGTGCGCTGCGCCGAGGTGATGCGCGCGATCCTCGCCCGTGAGCCCGGGGCGCGCATCCACGTCCGCACGAGCGCGCCCGCCTGGCTCTTTCCCGCCGCCGATCGCCTGCGGGTCTCCGAAGCCTCCCTCGACGTCGGGGTCGTGCAGGCGCACAGCCTCACCCTCGATCCCGAGGCGACCCTTCGCGCGATGGCGGCGATCCTCGATGGCGCGGAGGCGCTCGTCGACGCCGAAGTCGGATTTCTTCGCGAGGTGCGGGCGCGCGTTGTGGTGGGTGACATCCCGCCGCCGGCCTTCGAGGCGGCGCGCCGGGCGGGCGTCCCCGGCATCGCCATCGCGAACTTCTCCTGGGACTGGATCTACCGCGCCTACCTTCCCGCCGAGCCGCGATTCGGACCGCTGATCGACACGATGGCGTCGATGTACGCCGCCGCGACGCTGCTCCTCCGGCTCCCCTTTCACGGCGACCTCTCGGTGTTCCCGGTGATCCGTGACATTCCCCTCATCGCGCGCCGGTCGGCCCGGGGACGGGAAGGAGCGCGGCGGGATCTGGGCCTCGGCGAGGGCCCGGTCGCGCTTCTCACTTTCGGCGGATTGGGGCTTGCCCCGCTGCCGGTTGCCGACATCGCCCGCGCGCGCCCGGCCTGGACGTTCCTGGTGCCGTGGGCTCCCGAGGGCGGCGTCCCCGGAAACCTTCGCGTGCTCGCCGGCAGGACGATCCGGCACGAGGATCTCGTGGCGGCCGCCGACGTCGTCGTGACGAAGCCCGGCTACGGGATCGTGGCCGAGTGTCTGGCCAACGGCGCGCGGGTGCTCTACACGTCGCGCGGCGATTTCCCGGAGTACCCGATCCTGGAGGCGGCGGTGCGGCGGCACGCGCGAGCCCGCTACGTGCCCCCCGTGGATCTGCTCGCCGGGAGGATCGGGAAGGCGCTCGACGACGTGCTGGCGGTGGACGACCCCGTGGAGCGTCTCGCGGATTCCGCCTTCGAGGGAGCGGCCACCGCCGCGGAGGCGATCCTCGGGCGCGCGGGCGCCTGAGGGCGGGGGACGGGCCGTCTCAGGGCATCGATCGGGCGCGGACCAGCAGGAAGGTGTCCTCTCCCTCGCGCACGCGCCGTCCGCCGCGGAGGATCTCGCGCAGCACCTCGCTTCGCTCGCGATTCGAGCTTCCGATCACCACCGCCCCGCCGTCCTTCACCTCGATCTGCGTCGCCGCCTCCGTGACCTCGATGCTCGCGCCCCGCGGCGAGAGGTTCCGCATGCGCGGCGTGATCTCGAGCAGGATGCGGTCGTTTCCAATCATGCGCGGATGGACGACGAAGCCCGTGTCCACCGCCACCCATTGCGTGTTGGTGGCGACGTAGCCGTGGCCCGCCGCGTAGCCGTGGAACACGTCGGTGAAGGGGACCTCGTGTCCCGTGGCGATCTCGGCCTTCCCGTCGTTCATGACGGTCACGGTCTGCACGGCCCGGGCGCTGGAGCTTCCCCGCTCCGCCCCCGCGGTCGCGAGCGCGGAGAAGCCGCTGCCGGGGAGGACGACCGGAATGTTTCCGATCTGCCAGCCGCCGGTGCGATAGGCCCAGTCGACCTGGAGGTGCCTCGCGTCGAGATCGCGTTTCGTGACCGTCTCGACGGTTATCTGGATGTTCCTCTGCCGGAGGTCCTGCGCCTCGAGCAGCGCCCGGGCCTGCGCCACGCTGGCGGGCGCGTCCACGATGACGAGCGAGTTGGTGCGCGAATCGACGCTCGCGCGTCCCGTGGGCGAGAGCACGGCGGTCACCGGGCCGTAGAGCTCCTCGGCGACCCGGTACTTCATCTTATAGACGAAGACTTCGTCGCCGGCGGCGGCCCGGACGGGAGCTGCGGGAACGAGCGAGGTCAGAACGAGGAGAAGGACGGCGGCCAGGATGCGCGCCGTGCCCGATCGCTTCGGCATGGGGGTTCTCCCTTTGAATTTGAGTGGCTGGGGCTCAGGCTAGCCGGGGATTCCTCGCGGGGTCAAGGAGAACCCGCGACGCGGGGCCTTTCGGGTGAGGCGAGGCGCGACGCCTCCCGGAAGCGGGCCTCCTGCTCGCGCACCGTCCCCGCGAGATCCTCGAGGAGATCGTCGTCACGCCCCCGCAGCGCTCGCGTGAGCGCGCTCCAGCGTTCGGAGGATCTCGCGCGGGCCCCGGCGAGCCGGACGGCGCCGTCCCCGGGGAGGGATCCGCGCGACCAGGCGAGCCGGTTGATCCACAGACGCTCTTCCCAGTAGGCAGCGTCCCATGCGAGCACCAGGGCGGCGTCGCCCCGTCCCCAGCGGGCCACCATCGCGCGCCACAGGGAGTGATCGGGATCGTAGGCCTCCGGGTTCCACAGGTAGTCGGCGACGGTCGCCATTTTGACCCGGTAGCGACCGCCGCTGGAGCCGTTGACGTAGATCTCCGCGTCGGCGCTCATGCCCGCGAGCCCCTCCGCGTCGATGGCGAAGGGCTCGAAGAAGCTCGCCAGCCGCGCGCGCAGCGGGCTCTCGCCGTAGTACGCGCCCAGCTCCATCGCGTAGAGGGTGTTGTCCCAGAGCACGATCGGGCGGCCCCCGATCGATCGCGAGAAGCGCTCGAGGCTCACGCCGTCCACCGCCAGGGAGCGCACCGTAGGTCCCGTCCAGACAATGCCCGTGTCCCGCGGAAGACCGCGCCCGATGTCCTCGAGGTAGTCTTCCGCGAAACCGCCTCCCATCTCTCGAAAGCTCTCGTTGTACCAGGGCGGAACGAAGAAAAAGGACGCCTCCGGGGCTCTTGCGCGAATGCGCCGGTCGAGATCCCGCGCGAGCCAGACGTGGGCCGCCGCGAGGGAGGTGAAACGGCGCAGGTCCCGCGGCTCCGTGAGCGCGTACTCCAGCCGGTCATGGCCCCAGGAGGGCGTGAAGTCGTCGGCGCAGAGCATCACCCTCCGGGCCCCCGCGTCGAGCGCCCGGCGCACGGCGCGCCACAGCAGGCGGACATCCTCCGGGCGGCTGATCTCGAAGGTGTCGCCGAGCGTGGGATCGGAGCGCTGGAAGTACGGATTCACGAGGACGCCGAGCGCGAAGAGCCCTGTCTGCCGCGAACGTGCGCCGAGCCCTCGCAGGAGATCCGTGTATGCGCGGGGAGGCTCCCACCAGCGCGCCGACATGAGGGGATAGTTGAGGTAGAGCCGGTTGAGCTTCCACTCCGCCATCCAGCGAGACGCCGCGTCCAGACGTCGTGCGCCCAGGGGTCCCTGGTCGGCCTCGGAGACAGGACGGCCGTGGAAGGCCGGCCAGTCGCGGACCGTCACCGCCCTGAGGCCCGCGCCGCCGCCGGGCGCGGGCCGGAGCAGCTGGCGCAGGGTCTCGATCCCGTACACCGTTCCGCGCGCGTCGGCTCCCCGAATTCGCAGCGTCGGCCGTCCTCGCGCATCCTCGCGCGTGTCGATCGCGTAGCCCTCCGGCCCGGTGTCGTCTGCACCTCGAGGCCTCCGGCGCGGGCCGATGGACTCGATGACGACCCGAGCGTCGCAGCCTGGATCGGGCCTGTCCCCGAAGGAAACGACCGTGCCCAGGCTCCGGAGGCGATCCTCGAAGACGACGAGCCGCTCGGAGAGTCCCGCGGGGATTGGGCGGGGCAGGGCGAGGCAGACCCTGCGGAGCGGGACCACGGGGCCGCGCTCCTCGATCACGCGCGGCGCGGGGATTACGCGGCCGAGCGCGTCGTCGTCGAGGTCGCGCCAGGGGGAGACCCGCTCGGTGAGGGTGAAGTTGCGGCGGCTGTACGTGAAGCGGACGTCGTCCAGCCAGGCCTCCCCGGGGCCGCGCAGCGTGAAACGGATCCGCGCGAACGCCGCCCCCTCGGGCGCATCTTCCGGGGAAGGGTCGTTGTAGCCGGAAAGGAAGACAGCGCGACGCCAGGGAAAGGCCATCGCGTCCCGGAGGAAGTAAAGAGGATAGGGGCGCTCGCCGGGCTCGAACATCCTCCCGGGGCCCCGGAGCGCGGGAGCCGGAAGGGGTCTTCGCGCGTGATCGAGCCAGGTGACGCGCACGCGGAGGCGATCGCTCACGCGCTCTCCAGGGGGTGGCGCGATGCCGGCAAGGCGTACCGCCGCCGAGAGAACATGTTCGCCCGCAATGATCGCGACTTCCGTCTCCGCCCCGGCCTCCGCCCCGCGGGACGCGCGAAGATACAGGACGCGCCCGTCGGCGGACCCGATCACGCCCGCCGTTCCCTCCATCCGCCAGCCTTCGCCGCCGCGCTCGAATCCCCCGTCGACGATCAGGTTTCCCTTGGCGAGGGCGGCGCGGCGCGCGTCGATTGGCAGCCCGGGGAATTCCGCGCCGCGGGCGCTCGTGGGGAGCATCAGAAGGAGCGCGATGAACGGGAACGGGATGAGAAACGGCCGGATGGGCGAGCGCGTTGCCATAATAGAAGAGGATCGGAACCCCGGCGCCGAACTTGACCCGCCCTGGATCGATCCCCGGCGCTTTCGGATGCTTGACGGTTTTCCCGGGCGGCTGATAGGGTCCGGCCTACCCAGACGCCTTCGGAGCAAGCGAATGAACGTGATCGGCCTCATGTCGGGAACCTCGGCCGATGGCATCGACGCCGCGCTCGTGACCTTCGAGGGGGACGCCTTCCGGCTCGTCGCCTTTCACCAGAACCCCTATCCCCCCGAATTGAGAAAACGGATCCTCGCGGTGTCCTCCCCGGGCACGTCGCGCCTGGAGGACGTCGCGCGGCTCCACTTCCTGCTCGGCGAGCGCTTCGCGGAGGCGGCGCACGCCGTCGCCGGCGTGGCCGGGATGCCCATGGAGCGGATCGATCTGATCGGGAGCCACGGGCAGACGATCCTCCACCTTCCCGAGGCGGTTCCCGAGGGCGACCTCGTGTTGCGGGCCACGCTTCAGATAGGCGAGCCCTCGGTGATCGCGGAGCGCACCGGCGTCACGACGGTCGCGGACTTCCGTCCGCGGGATATCGCGGCAGGCGGGCAGGGGGCGCCGCTCACCCCCTACTTCCATTACCAGCTGCTCCGACATCCGGTGCAGGCCCGGGCGGCGCTCAATGTGGGCGGGATCGCGAACATGACGTACGTGCCTCCCGGCGCGGGCCCGGAGGCGGTGGTTGCCTTCGACACGGGCCCGGGGAACATGGTGATCGACGGGCTCGTCGAGCGGATCACCGGCGGCGCCCAAACGATGGATCTCGGAGGAGAGCGCGCGCGCCGCGGTCGCGCGCACCCGGAGCTCCTCGATGCGCTCCTGGCCGATCCGTACTTCTCTCAGGCGCCGCCCAAGACGACCGGTCGCGAGCGTTTTGGAGGTGCGTATATCGATGCGCTGCTCTCCCGCGGCCGCGCCCTCGGGATCTCGGACGACGATCTGATCGCCACCGCGACGGCGCTCACGGCGCGCAGCGTGGGGGCCGCCGTCCGGAACTTCCTCGGGACGCGCGCGCCGCTCGCCGAGATCGTCGTCGGGGGCGGCGGCGCCCGGAACCTCGCGCTCCTCGAGGCACTCGCGCGGGCGATCCCGGGGGCGAAGATCTCCACCTTCGACGCGCACGGCGTCCCCGCGGAAGCACTGGAGGCGGTGATCTTCGCCGCGCTCGCGCGGCTCACCATCCTGAACGTCCCCAACAACATCCCGTCGGCCACCGGCGCGAGCCATCCCGTCGTCCTCGGGAAGATCGTGCCGGGCCCGCGGGGCATTCCGCGCCTCTAGCGCCCGGCGACAGCGGCGGCGCCGAAGGGCGCCGCGGGGACTTCCAGACGCCGTCGCGCCATGCGGGAGCGCGCCTTTTCTGCTAGAGTCGGCTCCCCTCCAGATGCTTCGGGGCTGCGTAGCTCAGGCGGTTAGAGCGACGGTCTCATAATCCGTAGGTCGGTGGTTCGAGTCCACCCGCAGCCACCAGGTTGACGGGAAGGGGAGGGCCCGAAGCCCTCCTCGTCCTTTTTTAAGTCCCGCCGGCGGACGCTTCGCAACGCGCTCTCCCCAGGATTTTGCCTCTCCTGGTTTCCCTCTCTATATGATGGCGCGCCCGCGCGCGCGATTGCCGCTCCACGCCACATGCGGCCGGGGTGATCGCAGAGGGGCGCCGAAGCAATCGACCGCTGTTCGACTCCCGTCCGTGCCACGAATGTCATCCGGGTACAGGCGCCTCCCGTGACACCTCGACGCCTCTCTCACCACTAACTCTGCAATCCAGCAGATTGAAAAATCTCCATCGTCGGGAGGCGTGCAATGGTTTTCATTCGCGCCAGGTGGGCCGTCGTGCGCCTGATCCTGGGTCTCTTACTGTGCCTGAGCGCTGCAAGCGCCAGGGCCATGACTTTCACCGCCAACGGAGTGGCCAACACGGGGACGAAGCCGACGATCGACTTCGGCTACACGCCGACGAACGCCACGGCCGGAACTCTCACCATCACGGTCACGAACACCACCCCCAGCCCGCTACCGGGCGGAGCCTTCACGGGGTTGGCCTTCAACGTGCCGACGAACGTGACCGGGCTCACGGGCTTCGGCTTCTCGTCCACGGACAAGGGCGCCAAGAAGTTCACGTCGTTCATCAACGTCGATTCCGTCGTCGCGGGAAACCTGGGTGGCTTCGACGTCGGGATATCGAACGGGGGCCTGTCGGGGAAGAGCAAGGGCAAGAAGGGAAAGTCGAGCTCGGCGACGGCCTTCACCATCGATGGGGGCAAGGCCAAGGACGGCGTCGACCCGACCTTCCGCGCGACCTTCACGCTCGGCGTGACCGGCAACGGCATGGACGCGCTGAACGTCATGAACTTCCTGTCCGAGTTCTCCGCGGGGAGCGGCGGGGGCTGCTGCGAGAACTTCGCCGTTCGGTTTCTGGGGGTGAACAGCTCCAACGGAACGAGCGACTTCGCGGTGCCCAACCAGCCTCCCTCGAGCGTTCCGGAGCCCTCCTCGATCCTTCTCCTTGGAGCCGGCCTGGCGGGGGCGGTGCGCGCCTTACGGCGCCGCTAGCCCGGAAGTGCTGAAAGGTGGAATGACGGACGCGGCTCCCTCAGGGGCCGCGTCCTGTCTGGTGCGTGCTAGAGTGCAGGCATGCTTCAGGCTCGAATCAGGCAGGCGATCAAGCGTTACGCGCTCCTGCGCGCCGGCGACACGGTCGTGGTGGCGGTTTCCGGTGGACCCGACTCCGTGGCGTTGCTCCACGTCCTGGCGCTCCTCGCGCGGAGCGAAGGATGGAAGCTCCACGCCGCGCACCTGCATCATGGGATCCGCGGCCCCGAGGCCGACGCGGACGAAGATCTGGTGGTGGCCATGGCCGCGCGCCTCGGGATCCCGGTGAGCGTGAGCAGGCTCGATCCGGCCGTCCTTCGGGGCGCCGCGCTGGAAGCGCGGGCCAGGCGGGCGCGGTACGCGTTCCTCCACGAGGTGGCCCGGCGGACGGGCGCGTCGCGGATCGCCACCGGCCACACGCGTGACGACCAGGCCGAGACGGTGCTGCTCCGGCTCCTGCGCGGAAGCGGGGCCAGGGGCCTCTCGGGCATCCAGCCCGCACGCGAGGACGGGGTGGTGCGGCCGCTCCTCCTCGCTTCCCGGGCGGAGGTGATCGAATTCCTGGGTCGCGGAAAGGTCGCGTTCCGCCAGGACGCGACGAACCATGACCTGCGTTACCTGCGCAACCGCGTGCGGCACGAGGTGCTCCCGCTCCTGCGCGCGCTCTCGCCGAGAATCGACGAGCGCCTCGCGGCCCTCGCCGATGCGCTGCGCGCCGACGCGGAATGGCTCGAAGCGTCCGCGACGCGCGCGCGTCGGGAACGGAACATCGCGCCGGGACGGCCGATCGACCGCACATGGCTCCGCGATCTCCCGGAAGCGATCCGGCGTCGCGTGGTGGGCGCCGCGCTTATCGAGGGGGGCACGCCGCCGGATCGCGTGGCGGGGGCGATCGTCGCGATCCTCGATACGCTGCGGGAGGAGGGCGCGACGCGATCCGTCCCTCTGCGGGGCGGCAACGTGGCGCGGGTCGATCCGGCGGAAGTCCGTGTCGAGAGAGGTGCGCGACCAGAGCTCAGGTCGTCCTTCGATCTTCCGCTCGCGGCGCCCGGCGTGACGCATCTCCCCGATGGTCGTTCCATCGAAGCAAAAGTGGGAGAGAGCGGGCCGCCGGCGGGGGCGCGGGAGGATGGCGCTAATCGCCCTTCCAGTGGGGAGGGCTGGCCGCCGGCCGACCATCCAACTGCCTTCTCCGCCTGCTTCGACGCCGCCGCGATTGTCGCGCCGCTGCGCGTGCGAAGCCGCCGGCCCGGTGATCGCATTCGGCCCCGCGGGTTCGGAGGCACCAGGAAGGTCCAGGATCTGCTCTCGGAGGCGCTCCTCCCTCCGGGCGAGCGGGATCGGGTCCCGATCGTGGTGATGGGCGAGGAGATCCTCTGGATCGGGGGCCTGCGCGCTGGAGAGATTGCGGTACCGGGACCGGGACCCGGGAGGCTACTGGTCCTGACGCTCCGGCCACCGGATCCCACCCGGGGTCTCTGACGTGCCGCATCCCGACGGTTGCGCGAGGTTTTCGGTTGTCAGCCCCGGGGGTGCATGTTATTTAAACGTATACAAAAGGGTTTTGGGCACGGCTCACCCGTTCCCCAGGACCGGCCGATAACCTCTCTGGGCCCGAAGGGTTGCGTCTGCTCCACGAAGCGGACGGTGGCGCCCTTCGGGAGCCCATCCCGGTGGGTCGTCGGCTCCAGGAGGAACCTGAATTAACCCCTTCTATAAGAACCTGGTGCTCTGGATCGTCATCCTTGTGATGACCCTTCTCCTCTTCAAGGTCGTCACCCAGCCGAGCGCTCACGACGCCAAGATCGATTACAGCCAGCTCATCGAGCACCTGAACAAGGGCGATGTCTCGGAGGTGACGATCCAGGATCAGGCGATCGAA
>JBGPLH010000074.1:0-11291 GCA_041486365.1 Thermodesulfobacteriota bacterium
CACCCGCGGTCCCCGTGAAGGACGTGCCGCCCGTGAAGGTGAAGCTGTTCATGATGTCGGTGTAGACCTTCGGCGTCGAGGCCGGCGTGAACCCGGCTGTCGTCAGAACCGCATACGTGTTGTTCTCGGCAAAGTACGAAACCTGGGTCGTGTACACGCTCGAGAGCAGCTCACGCGCCTCCGCCTGCTTCGACTTGGCCTGGAAGCGGAGGAAGTTCGGAATGGCGATCGCGGCCAAGATGCCGATGATGGCCACGACGATCATGAGCTCGATCAGGGTGAAACCCTTGCGGTTTCGAAAACTACGCATCGTCTATCTCCTTCCGTGTATCGGGTTACGGTGTTCAGGGCTCGGCGATCCTGGTTGACGATTGGGTTCCCGCCTCACGTCAAAATCACTGAGTACCGGACTGTCCCTGCCCATGTCCTGCATCACCCCCGACACGGCTGAGAAGGGTCGGGCGTGCTGGTGTCTCGGGGTATTGCAACCGACGTGCCAAGGAGAGGCGGCTCGGGCCAGAGTGCTTCACGGCGGGCGCAACCTGCGAATTCCCTGCTTTTTCTACCCATCCGGTGCGATCGTCGTCGAAGCAGATCGAGCCCCGGAGCGGCTCGATGGCCGTTCAGACGCTCGAGTTGCCAAAATGTGCCGTTTTTGGACGTCCAGCGGCATCGTAGGCTGTCAATGACAACCCGGGTCGAGGACTTCAGGGAATATCGTTCTGGGAGTTGTCCGGCCGGCGAGACAACTCCGTGACCTCCCAGACGTCCATCAGTGCGTCCCCGTCGAGATTGGTGCTGCAGCTTGCCACAAAGGTGCTGGAGGAGAACGTAAAGTTCGTGTCCCCGATGTTCGTGTAGAACCTGGGAGCGCCGGCGGGGGCAAAACCGGCGACCGAAGGAAGCGCGTAGGTTCCCTGGTCTGCATAGTAGGCCGTTTCTGAGGTGAAAATCGAAGAGAGGAGCTCCCTGGCCTCGCTCTGCTTTGCGCGCATCGCGTAGTTCCTGAAGAGTCCGGCGGCGATGGAACACAGGATGCCGATGATCGCAACAGCGATCATCAGCTCTATCAGCGTAAAACCGCCCTTCCGGGACGATCTTCGAGACAACGGATTCGGCCCTGCGAGTTGTTCCATGGAGTGTCTTTCCTCTCAGGAGTGTCTTTCCTCTCATCGCGCGTCGGTCAGAAAGGTTCCTGCCCGTTCCACAGGGGACGTTCGATGCAAGGTTCGTACCGCTCTAGCCCGCCCGAGCTCGAGTACGATTCTGTAACTTCAGGGTACGGAGATGCTCCTCGGCCATCCGCCTCTGCCACGTCGGTCCGTCCCTTTTCGAAAGAAATGCCTGGAACGCGCGCTGCGATCTCGCGGTTTCTCCTTCCCGTTCGAGGACCAGGGCCAGCGCCAGGTAGGGTGCGCCCGCGCCGGGGCGAAGGCGAGAGGCCCTCCGCAGGGACGCGATGGAGCCGGCGCTTTCTCCCAGCCGGATCTGCGTGTCGGCAAGGTTCATCCACAAGTCGTAGCTCCGGGGCTCGAGGTGCGTGGCAGCGTGGAACTCGGCGCGGGCTAGCCGGAGCCGCTTCTGCCGGAAATGGATGACCCCCAGGTTCTGGTACGCGTGCCAGCGGGTCGGATCCGCCTCGAGCGCGGCGCGAAGCTCGGGCTCGGCGAGATCGTCGCGTCCTCGCTCCAGCCAGAGGGTCCCCAGGTTGTATCGCGCCAGCGAGCTCCGAGGACTCTTGGCGGCCGCGTCCACCCAGAGGCTTTCGTCGTTGGCGAACACCTCCGAACGCATCGTCGATCCCAGAGCAAGGGCGCCGACGATCACGCCCATTCCACCCATTGTCCACCGATGCAGGCCCTGCGCTTCCACCCCGGGTGCCAGCCTTCGCCCCAGGGCAAACAACCCCGCCGCCAACATGGGCCCAAGCGCGCAAAGGGGGACGTACAGGTAGCGATCGTTCATGAGCGTGTTGATAGGGACGAGGTTCAAGACAGGCGCAAGGGCAGCCCCGATCCAAACGAGTCCGATCGCCAGCCGCCGCTCGCGCTCCCGATATGCGATTCGCGTCAACACGGTCAGCGTGGCCCCTACGAGAAGCCATGCTCCCAGGACATGGAGGAGGGAAAGCTCGGTCGATGGAGCCAGATCGTAGGCCACCGATAGCCCCGTCGGACGAAGCAGGTTCCAGCCGTAGGCGACGAGCACCGGCCCGATGGAGAGAACGGTCGCCATCAGGCTGCCGCCGGGATAGGGATGAATGAATCCGGCCTTCCCGTGCGCAAAGATGCCCAGGTTGCACCACGCGCCTGCCAGCACCACGAAGGGAAGCAGTCGGACCAATGGGCGTCCGCTGGCGCTCGGGAGCGACGGTGGCCTGAGAATTTCCACCGCGAACAAGGCCGGAACGAGACCCACGGCCCCGACCTTGGAAGCGAGCGCCGCGAGAAACGCGATCGACGACCCCAGTAGCGGTCCTATCTTCCCCGATACGCGCGCGTCGAGATATGCGTCGAGCGAGATGAGCGTGAAGAACAGGGAGAGGAGGCTCTTCTGTTCCGCCACCCAGACGACGGTTTCCGCCTGCACCGGATGAACCGCAAACAGGAGAGTGCCGAGGAGGGCCACTCCCCGGGGGACGCCGAACCGGGGAAGGACCCGAAGCAGGAGCACGGTGTTCAGCGCATGCAGGGTAAGACTGACGATATGCCAACCGGCCGGGGAAAGACCGAAGGCAGACCGCTCGAGCGAATAGATCAGCAGGTGCATGGGATGAAAATTGCCAAAATACGGCTGGGTCAGGATCGCGTGGAGGTTCTCCCAGGACCATGACGAGATGAGCGCGTTCTTGAGAACGTACTTCTCGTCGTCATAGACGAAGCCGTTGTGGATGGATGGGGCGAACGCGGCAAGCGCCAGGAGGCCAACGAGCAAGAATGGAAGCACGCGTGTCCGGGCGACACGATCTTCAACGGGCATGAAACGATCTCGTCTCCGGTCAGGGTTCGGCGAGGTCGATCCCGTACTTCTCGAGGCGGTAGCGAAAGGACCGGAAGCTCAGATGCAGGAGCTTGGCCGCGCGCTTCTTCACCCCGCCCGCCTTCCGGAGGGCGCCGAACAGGAGCCGGCGCTCGAGGTCCTCGACCACCTTCTCGAGGGGCACGCCCTCGGCCGGGATGCTGACGTCGCACCAGGCCATCGGCTCCTTCTCGCGCTTGTACACGACGGGGGGAAGCGTCTCGGGGAGGATCACGTTTGAGCTTTCGAGGGCCACGGAGCGCTCGATGATGTTCTCCAGCTCCCGCACGTTCCCCGGGTAGTGGTACCGCGCGAGGACGTCCATGGCCTCCTTGGAGATCTTGATGACCTCCTTGCCCAGCTCGCGGGAGTACTTCTCGACGAAGTGCTGGGCGAGGATGGGGATGTCATCGATCCGCCGCCGCAGCGGCGGAAGCCTGATCTGGATCACGTTGAGCCGATAGTAGAGGTCCTCACGGAACTTTCCCCGCGCGACCTCCTCCTCGAGCTCCCGGTTCGTGGCCGCGAGGATCCTCACGTCCACGCGCTGATCCTCGGTGCCGCCCACCCGCTTGAAGGTCCGCTCCTGGATCACCCGCAGGATCTTCACCTGAAGCGCAAGCGACAGCTCACCCACCTCGTCGAGGAACACGGTTCCGTTGTCGGCCAGCTCGAAGAGCCCCACCTTGTTCGACACCGCGCCCGTGAAGGACCCCTTCACGTGGCCGAAGAGCTCGCTCTCAAGGAGGTTCTCGGGAATCGCGCCGCAGTTGATCGTGACGAAGGGCCGATCCCGCCGCGCCGAGTTGAAGTGGATCGCCTTGGCGACCAGCTCCTTCCCCGTACCGCTCTCGCCCGTGATCAGGATGTTCGTCTTCGTGTCGGCCACGCGCTGGATCAGCTCGTACACCTTCAGCATCTCGGAACTGGCCCCGATGATGTTGCCGAAGTTGTAGCGGGTCTTGAGCTCCTGCTTGAGGAGCACGTTCTCGCGAAACAGCTTCTTCTTCTCCAGCGCCTTCTCGATCACCAGGCGGATCTCGTCCAGCTTGAACGGCTTGGTGATGTAATCGTAGGCCCCCTCCTTCATCGCCTCCACGGCGGTCTCGGTGGTGGCGAAGGCGGTCATCATCACCACCACCGTGTCGGGGGAGTGCTCCTTGATCTTCCGGAGCAGTTCCAGACCGTTCATCTTCGGCATGAGAATGTCGGTGACCACCAGATCGTAGATGTCGTTCTCCACGCGGAGAACGGCCTCTTCCGGGTCCGAGACGCTCTCCACCTCGTACCCGCTCTTCTTGAGCATGATCTCGAGGAACTCCCGCATGCTCAGCTCGTCATCGACGACCAGAATCTTTTCCATCATCCGGTTCCTGGGTGCGCCCCACCGGGTGCGCCCGTGTCGGAGAGGGGGGAAAGCGGCAGCCTCACCGTGAAGACCGTCCCCCGCCCGAGTTCGCTCACTACCTCGATCCCGCCTCCGTGGGATTCCACGATGCGGTGGACCGTCGCGAGGCCGAGCCCGGTGCCCCTCTCCTTCGTGGTGTAGAACGGCTCGAAGATCCGCGGCAGAACGTCGGGCGGGATCCCCGTCCCGCTGTCCTCGAACCGCAGCTCCACCCATCCGGAAGGCCCGGCCCCTTCCTCGCCTTTTCGGCCGGCCTCGGCCGATTCTTGAGGGTTTCCTGGCCGTTCGAGCCTGTCGGCCGCCTGTGCCGACACGAACAGGCGTCCTCCCTCCGGCATCGCGTCCCGGGCATTGATCAGCAGGTTCCACAGGATCTGACGGATGCGCGCCGGGTCCCCCTCCGCCACGATTCCCGCGGGGGCATCCACGCGCACCTCGATCGCCGGCCCGCCCTCGCTCCGCCGCGAGAAGGCCTCCACGGTGTCCAGGAGCAGGTCCGCCATCGGCACGGGCTGGCGCTTGAGCTCGGAGGGGCGGGCGAACTGGAGGAAATCGGTGATCAGGTGGTTCAGCCGATCGGTCTCCCGCAGCACGATCTCCATGAGCCGGCCCTGGTCGCCCGTGAGGGAGAGCTCCTTCGCCAGCATCTCGATGGAGCCCCGGATGGACGCGAGCGGATTGCGGATCTCGTGGGCGATGCCGGCCGAGAGGCGCCCCACCGCAGCGAGCCGTTCGTTGATGAGCGCGCGCTCCTCGGCCGCCTTCACCTCGGTGAGATCCTGGAAGATCAGGATTCGCCCGCCGGGATCGCCGCCGAGGTTCGAGAAAGCGCAGCCGAGATCGAGCACCGCCCCGTCGGGCCGCCTGTGCGGGATCTCCCTCCGCCGCGCGGCGCCGGAGGAACCGGCCAGTCCCGGCATCACCTCGCCGAGCGGCTGCCCCAGCGCCTCCGCGAGGGGGCGGCCCGTGATGCGCTCCCCCATGGGGTTCAGGAATGTCACGAGGTCCGCCCGGTCCACCGTCAGGACCCCGGAGCCCATGCCGGATACGATCTCCAGGGTCAGGGCCTGCAGGCGGCGGAGGTCGCCCTCCTTCTCCCGCAGGCGCGCGCCCGTAGAGCGCAGCTGCTCCGCGAGGTACCCGCACAGGAGCGCGAAGACGGAGAAGACGGCCGTGTTGAAGAAGAAACCGGCCACCACCTCGCCGGCCGCCGTGGGCCAGACGGGGTTCACGAAGAGCGCCGGCACGCGGACCCAAGCCCGGGCCTGCGCTAGCAGGAGAACGCCATAGGCCACCGACGCGGCCATCGCCACGCCGAAGGCGCCCCGCCGGTAGAACAGGAGCGCGCCGACCAGGATGACGGGGAGGTACAGGAAGGAGAAGCCGCTGTCGATCCCGCCCGTCACGTACAGGAGCGCCGTGACGAACGCAACGTCGCCCGCCAGGTTCGCTCCGGCGATGACGCGGAGGTGCCGGCGACGCCACAGCGCGATCGCGTAGGCGAGCGTCAGGAGATAGGTGCCGCCGCCAAGGCCCTGTAGGAAGGGGAGCGACCGCTCCAACCGTAGCGGCGATCGCGCGTACTGGAGCAGCGCGAGCGCCAGCAGCAGCGTCGAGACCGCCACGAGGCGCGCCAGGAGGATCCAGCGGAGGCGGTGCCGAAGATCCTCCTCCGGCGCCGCCCCCGGACGATAGGGCGCCTCTCCCGCGGAGGCCGTGTCGCCCCGCGCGGGACCTTTGGACGATGTCACCCGCCCACCGTCTCGGCGATCTTGAAGATCGGCAGGTACATGGCCACGAGCAGGCCGCCCACCGCGGTGCCGAGGAACACCATGAGCATCGGCTCGAGAAGCGACGTGAGGGCCGCGACGGCGGCGTCCACCTCGCTGTCGTAGAAGTCCGCGATCTTCTGCAGCATCGCGTCCATCGAGCCGGTCTGTTCGCCCACGGCCACCATCTGGACCACCATGGGCGGGAACACCCTGCTCTGGGAGAGCGGCTCGGCGATGGTCTTTCCGGTGCTGATGCTCTCCCGCGTCTTGTACACCTCGAGCTCGACGGTCTTGTTGCCCGCCGTCCGCGCCACGATGTCCAGCGCGTCCAGGATCGGCACGCCGGAGGAGATCATCGTCCCCAGCGTCCGGCTGAACCGGGCGATGGCGACCTTCTGGATCAGCGAGCCGAAGATCGGGACCTCGAGCATCCACCGGTCGATAAGCTTGCGCCCCTGGTCCGTGTTGTAGTAACGCCGGATCGCGACGAAGACCCCCGCCAGGGCTCCAAGGATCACCACAAGGTTGTTGCGGAGGAAGTCGCTCATGCTGATCACGAACTGGGTCGGAGCCGGGAGCGCGCCGCCGAAGTCTGAGAACATCTTGGCGAAGACCGGGATCACGAAGATCAGCATCGCCGCCACTACGCCCACCGCGACCACCATCACCGCGATCGGGTAGATGAAGGCGCCCTTCACCTGCCGCTTGAGCTTCTCGGCCTTCTCCATGTAGGCGGCCAGCCGGTTCAGGATCGTGTCGAGGATACCGCCCACCTCTCCCGCGGCCACGAGGTTCACGTACAGGTCGTCGAACACCGTCTTGTGCTTGCGCAGCGCGTCGGCGAAGGTCGAGCCCGACTCCACGTCCTCCTTCACCTGTAGCAGGACGCTCTTGAAGTGCTTGTTGACCTGCTGGGACGCGAGGATGTCAAGACACTGCACGAGCGGCAGCCCCGCGTCGATCATCGTGGCGAACTGGCGCGTGAAGATGACGATCTCCTTCACGCGCACCTTGTTCAAGGGGAGGTACTTGGTGATATCGAACCGAACCCCCCCTTTGGGACTGACCTTGATCGGCGCCAATGCCTGAGAGCGCAGATGCGCGATCACGGCGGCGTCGTCCGGGGCCTCGAACTCACCCTTGCGGATGATTCCCTGCCGGTTCCTGGCTTCGTAGACAAACACAGGCATGGCTGCTTCCTCCTCGGGCCCCGCCGCCGGTCAGCCGGGCCCCGGATCCCTCACCCTTTCCGGGACGTCATACGCGACTCGTCGGCCGCGATCAGGTTCCGCAACTCGTCCGGGTCGCTGCTTCGGCCGAAGGCGTTCTCCAGCGTAACCAGCCTGCGCTTGTACAGGCTCGCGAGGCTCTGGTTCATCGTCTGCATTCCGAACTTGTCCTGCCCCACCTGCATCTGGGAGTAGATCTGGTGAATCTTGTCCTCGCGGACCAGGTTCCGGATGGCGGGGTTCGGGATCATCACCTCGATGGAGAGGACCCGCCCCGGCCCGTCGGCGCGCGGCATGAGGGTCTGCGACAGCACGCCTTCGAGCACGAAGGAGAGCTGGGCACGCACCTGCGGCTGCTGGTAGGGCGGGAACACGTCGATGATCCGGTTGATCGTCTGGACCGCCGAGTTCGTGTGCAACGTGGCGAAGGCCAGGTGGCCGGTCTCGGCCACGATGAGCGCCGCCTCGATCGTTTCGAGGTCGCGCATCTCACCGATCAACACGACGTCCGGATCCTGCCGCAGAATGTACTTGAGGGCGTTCTTGAAGCCCTTCGTGTCGGCCCCGACCTCCCGCTGGTTCACCACGCAGCCCTTGTGGGCGTGCAGGTACTCGATGGGATCCTCGATGGTGATGATGTGCTCGTTGCGCTCCGTGTTGATCCGGTCGAGGATCGAGGCGAGCGTGGTGGTCTTGCCGGATCCCGTGGGTCCCGTGACGAGGATCAGCCCGCGGGGCTTTCGCGCCAGCTCGCTGACCACCGGCGGGAGCCCGAGCTCCTCGATGGTGAGGATCCGGAACGGGATCGTCCGAAAGGCGCCCGCCACGGCGCCGCGCTGCATGAAGATGTTCGCGCGGAACCGGGAGAGCCCCTTCACGCCGAAGGAGAGATCGAGCTCGTTCTCCTCCTCGAACTTGTGCTTCTGCGAGTCCGTGAGGATCGAGTAGCAGATCTGCTTCGTTTCCGGAGCCGTGAGCGGCGCCGTCTTGAGCGGGATCAGCTTTCCGTCGATCCGCAACTGGGGCGGGCTGCCGGTGGTGATGTGGAGATCGCTCGCCCCCTTCTCGATCATCGCCTTGAGCAGCTGGTGGAGATTCGGCATCGCTTCCTTCCTTGGGCCCTGGCGGCGCGCGCGGGGAACGCGCGCCACGGGCGTTTTGCTTCCCGGGCGGCGGACCGTGTGGGCCCGGCGCCCCCGTACCCGGTCAGTCGGCCGCGGAGACCCGGAGGACCTCCTCGATGGTCGTGACTCCCTCCGCGAGCTTCGAGATGGCGCTCTGCCGAAGGGTCTTCATGCCCAGGCGCATCGCCTCGCGCTTGATCTCCGAGGCCGACGCGCCGTTCAGGATGAACTCCTTGATCTCCTCGCCCGCGATCATCACCTCGTAGATCGCGATCCGGCCCCGGAACCCGGTGTTGGAGCAGGCCGGGCAGCCCGCGCCGCGGTACACCTGGATCTTCGGTGCGTCCTCGGGCCCCACGCCGATGTCGATCAGCGCCTGGGACGGGACCTCCACGGGCTCCTTGCACTCCACGCAGATCCGCCTTGCGAGCCGCTGGGCCACCACGCAGTTGAGGGAGCTGGCCACGAGGAAAGGTTCGATGCCCATGTTGAGGAGCCGGTTGATCGTGCTGGGGGCGTCGTTCGTGTGGAGGGTGGAGAGGACCATGTGCCCGGTGAGCGCGGCCTTCACCCCGATTTCCGCCGTCTCGAAGTCGCGGATCTCGCCGACCATGATGATGTCCGGGTCCTGGCGCAGGAACGAGCGGAGCGCGGTGGCGAAGTTCAGGCCGATCTCCTCGTGCATCTGGACCTGGTTGATCCCCGTGAGGTTGAACTCGACGGGATCCTCCGCCGTGGAGATGTTCTCGCTCACCTTGTTGAGCTCCGTGAGCGCCGAGTACAGGGTGGTCGTCTTGCCGCTCCCGGTGGGGCCCGTCACGAGCACCATCCCGAACGGCTTGTGGATCGAGTTCTGGAAGTCGCGGAGGGCCTTCTCCTCGAATCCGAGCTTGGTCATGTCCAGCTGCAGGGTCGACTTGTCGAGCAGCCGGAGCACGACCTTCTCGCCGAAGAGCGTGGGGAGGACGCTCACGCGGTAGTCCATCTCCCGCCCCTTCCCCATCTTGAGCTTGATCCGACCGTCCTGGGGAAGGCGGCGCTCCGCGATGTCGAGCTCGCTCATGATCTTCACGCGGCTCGTGAGGGCGTTCTTGAGTTTCAGCGGCGGCCGCATCACCTCGTACAGCACACCGTCGATCCGGTAGCGCACCCGGAATTCCTTCTCATAAGGTTCGATGTGAATATCGCTGGCGCTCTTCTTCACCGCGTCGGTGAGGATCAGGTTCACGAGCTTGACGACGGGAGCGTCCTCGGTGGCCTTCTCGAGCTCCTTGACGTCAACGTCGTCGCCCGCGCCGACCAGCTCGAGGTCCACCTCGTCGAAGTCGCTCATCACGGACTGCAGCGTGGCGGACTGATCGTAGTACTTGTCGATCGCCCCCCGGATGGCGGCTTCCGAGGCGACCACCACCTCCACGTTGTACCCGGTGAGGAACTTGATGTCGTCGACCGCGAAGATGTTGGAGGGGTCGGCCATCGCGACGATCAGGGTCGATCCCGCGCGGTTGATCGGGATGATCTGGTGCTTCGTCGCGACGTCCTCCGGCACCAGCTTGAGGACGGACGCGTCGATCTCGAAGTCGGTGAGGTTGATCGAGGGAACGCCGTACTGCTTGGAGAGGAAAGCGACGAGGTCGTCTTCCTGGAGGAAGCCGAGCCGCGTGATGTTGTAGCCGAGCCGCCCGCCCGAGAGCTTCTGCTCCTCGAGCGCCCGCACGAGCTGCTCTTTCGTGATCAGGTTCTCCTTCAGCAGGAGATTCCCGATTCGCTCGTCCATGACTCCCCGTTTCCATGGAGGCCCGGCCCGCCGGCCGCCTCCCGGAATCGGGAAGCGATCAGCCCGGCCCTGCCCTCGCCAGCGCGCGTTCCAGCGCTCGCCGCATGACCCGCAACGGCGCGGGCCGGCCGGTCCAGAGGGAGAAGGCCTCCGCCCCCTGGTGCAACAGCATCCCCAGCCCGCCCTGCGTCCGCAGGCCGCGCCGCGCGGCCTGCTCGAGCAGGGGCGTGCGGGCGGGGCGATACACGATGTCGCTCACGATGGCCCGGCGCGCCAGTCGCGCGAGCGGGAGCCCCCGGTGCGCCGTGCCTCCCATGCCGACCGCGGTGGCGTTCACCAGCAGGTCGGCGCCCTCGAAGGCCTCCTCGGCGCGTTCCGGCGTCAGCGGGCCGGAGTCGATCCGGGCGCGCGGAAAGGCCGCGGACAGGTGCCGGGCCAGCGCCGCCGCGCGCCGCGGCGTTCGGTTCAGGATCGCGATCTCGCGCGCCCCGTCCCGGAGCAACGCCACCGCGATGCCGCGCGCCGAGCCGCCCGCGCCCAGGATGACGGCGCGCGTCCCGTCGGGACGGAAGCGGCGCTCCTTCGCGAGGGCCGCCACGAACCCGCGCCCGTCGGTGTTGTGGCCCGTGAGCCCCCGCGGTCCGTGCACGATCGTGTTGACCGCACCCGTGAGCCGCGCCTCCGGGCTCAGGCGATCGAGGAACCGGACCACCCGCTCCTTGTGCGGGATGGTGACGTTGATCCCCGCCCAGCCCATCGCGCGGATCCCGCGGAGCGCGTCCTCGAGATCGCGTGGCCGGACGCGCACCGGCACGTACACCCAGTCGAGCCCCAGCGCCGCGAAGGCGGCGTTGTGCATCGCGGGCGAAAGCGTGTGGGCGATCGGATCGCCGAGGATTCCGACAATGCGGGTCACCGCCCGGGTCCCTCCAGTTATCGGCCGCAAAGGCCGCGTGCTTGACC
>JBGPLH010000075.1:0-11286 GCA_041486365.1 Thermodesulfobacteriota bacterium
ACGACCCGGACAGTGCCCGCGAGATGAAGGACGGGGTCCGCCGCGGGGAGATCCTGGCCGACTGCGTCGCATTCGTGCGCGACCTGGCCAACAAGTCGGGCTCCGATCACCCCC
This sequence comes from Thermodesulfobacteriota bacterium, assembly GCA_041486365.1. GTDB lineage: Bacteria > JAUYMQ01 > JAUYMQ01 > JAUYMQ01 > JAUYMQ01 > JBGPLH01. The sequence continues at coordinate 115 of JBGPLH010000075.1, forward strand.
CGGCCGTGCTTGCCGAGGCCGCGAGGCGCATGGCGAAAGAGGTTGGCCTTCGCTGCACGGTCCTCGAGAAGAAGGACCTCGAGCGGGAGAAGATGGGCGCCCTGCTCGGCGTCGGGCGCGGCAGCCGGAACGAGCCACGCCTCATCGTGCTCGAGCACCACGCGGCCGCGAAGGGCGCCCCCACGGTTTGCATCGTGGGCAAGGGCATCACCTTCGACTCGGGCGGGATCTCGCTGAAACCCGCGAACAAGATGGACGAGATGAAGTTCGACATGTGCGGCGGCGCGGCCGCCATGGGCGCCGCGCGGGCCGCCGCCGCGCTGAATCTCCCGGTGAGCGTCATCGCGATCATCCCCTCGGCCGAGAACCTCCCCGGCGGGAACGCCTACAAGCCGGGCGACGTGGTGACCTCCTCGGCCGGCATCACGATCGAGGTGCTGAACACCGACGCGGAAGGGCGCGTGGTCCTCAGCGACGGCCTCCACTACGCCACCCGCTTCAAGCCTGACGCGATCATCGACCTCGCAACGCTCACGGGAGCCTGCGTCGTGGCGCTGGGCTCCCAGGCGAGCGGGCTCATGACCAACCACGCGGGCCTCGCCTCCCGCGTGAAGGCGAGCGGCGACGCCACCCACGAGCGCGTGTGGGAGCTGCCGATGTGGCCAGAGTACGCGGAGGGGATCAAGAGCGACGTAGCGGACATCAAGAACATCGGTTCGCCGGGCGAGGCCGGGACGATCGCCGGGGGCGTCTTCCTGCAGAAGTTCGTGAAGGACATCCCCTGGGTGCATCTCGACATCGCGGGGACGGCCTGGACGACGTCGAAAAAACCCTACCTTCCGAAGGGCGCCACCGGGGTCGGGGTTCGGCTCCTCACGCACCTGCTCTCGAGCTGGGCGCCGCTCGAGCCGCCGAAGGCGAAGCCGGCCGATCTGGCAATGAAAACAACAGAGGGCGCGGGAGAGCGAGCCGCCGGCGAGCCATCAAGGCGAGGCAAGAAACTTGTCGCACCCCGCCGGACCTCCCGCCGGAGGGCGGGCTGAGCACCGCTTCGCCGCGAGCCGCCGAATAGCGTCCCGGTCACCCCGTCACCAGCGCGCCCGGGGATCGCATGGACGTGCTCCGGCGCCTCAAGGGTGACGAGACGCCGCCGCGCCTCCCGCGATGTCCGGGCACTACTTCTTCCGGCGGATCGATTCACGCGCCGGGCGGCCCATGGGCCGCCCGGCGTCGTTTTGGGGAGAACGCTTTCCCGAGCACCGCGCTCAACGCCTCGAGGCCTCCAGGAGGCTCTTCAGCGTCGTCAGCAGCGCCTGCGTGTCGTAGGGCTTCGTCATATAGGCGTCCGCGCCGGTGACCACGCCCAGACGCAGGTCCGCTTCCTGGTCCCGCGCCGTGAGCATCAGGATCGGGATCCGACGGGTGCGCTCGTCCAGCTTGAGCATGCGCGAGATGGAGAACCCGACCCGGCGGGGAAGATTGACGTCGAGGATGAGGAGGTCGGGGACCACGGCGAGGGCCAGATCCAGCCCCTTCTGGCCGTCCATGGCCGTCACCACGGCGTAGCCCTCGACGCGGAGACGGGTGCCCAGCGCGCGAATGATGCTCGGGTCATCATCCACGAGGAGAATCGTCGCGATTGGCTCTGCCGGCTCTCCCATCGCCATTCCCTGCTTTCGATCCCGATGGTCCGCCCCTAGTTCGATCCGGTTTTCCGCAGCTCGCGGACGATGTGCCCGAGCTCCGGCAGGATCAGCTGGTTCATCGCGAGCTTCACGGCGCCGCTGGAGCCGGGCATCGAGAAGACCACCTTGTCGGCGATGATCCCCGCGACGGCGCGGGAGAGCATCGCGGCCGAGCCGATCTCCCGGAAGGAGAGCATCCGGAACATCTCGCCGAAACCGTCGAGCTCCTTCTTGAGCATGGGCCGGACCGTGTCCACCGTGCTGTCGCGCCGCGCGATTCCGGTGCCGCCGGTGATCAGCACGATGTCGGTGTCCCGCTCTTCGACGGCGAGCTGGACCGCGGCCTGGATACGGCCCGGATCATCGGGGACGATCTCGGTCCCGGTGACCCGGTGACCCGCTCCCTCCACGAGCTCGCGCAGGATACGCCCCGAGTGATCGGTCTCCTCCGTGCGCGTGTCGCTCACGGTGAGCACGAAGACGCCGAGATCCTTCGCCGCCGTTTCCTTGTGGTGCTTCGGACCGCCCTCGGCGTCCGTCATGGATTCTCCTCGACCCACGTCTCGCCGTCCGTGCTGAATTCCTTCTTCCAGATGGGCACGGTCTGCTTCAGACGGTCGATCGCGTATCGGCAGGCTTCGAAGGCCTCCGCGCGGTGCGGCGCGGACACCGCGATCGCGACGGCCACCTCTCCGATCCCGAGCGTGCCCACCCGGTGCGCGATGGCCACGCGGGCCCCGGGCCAGCGGACAGCGATGGTTTCGCCGATCTCGGACATCTTCTTTTCCGCCATCCCCGCGTAGGCCTCGTACTCGAGATGCTGGATCCGCTTGCCGCGCGAGAAGTCCCGCACGGTTCCGAGGAAGGAGACGATCGCGCCGTAACCCGCCCCCCGGACCTTCTCCTCCACCATCGCCTGCGTGATCGGCGTCTCCGAGAGCCAGCAGGCGCCCGCAGGGCCCGAGCCCCCCGACATGGGCGGGAGGAAGGCGACCTCGTCCCCTTCCACCAGCAGGCGTGCCGGGTCCGCCGGGTCCCAGTTCACGGAGACGAGGAGCGTCGAGCCGAACCCCGCGCGCTCGCCGTAACGTGACCCGAGCTCGCGGCGGAGCGCCTCGACGCTCGTTCCCTCGGCGCACTCCAGATCCGTCTCGGACACGCCGGTGCGCTCCCGGAGGGAGGCGAAGAAGCGAAGGCGGATTTTCACGGGGAACTCCGTCCGCGGGGTCACACGCGGCTGCGGGGCCCGGGCGTCGGACGCGGTCCCGGGCGATGGACGGATACTCGTACGGCCGGAATATGGCCCAGCGTCGCCCCCCTTTCAAGCCGGGCGCGGGAACCGGCGAGTTGACAGCCCCGGAGCCCCCTCTTACATTCCCAAGCGGAATTCCCGACGGTATGACTCAACCTTTTGACCTGACCTCTCACGACACCGATTCCCGCGAGGAGATGCCTTGGCTGCCCCGGCTCTCACCCCCGACAAGGTGCTCGAGGCGCTCTCGAGCGTGATGGACCCGGACCTCCACAAGGACATCGTGAGCCTGGGGTTCGTGAAGAACCTCGCGATCGACGGCGGCCGCGTTTCCCTCGACGTCGAGCTCACGACGCCCGCCTGCCCCGTGAAGGAGCAGCTCGAGGGCGAGTGCCGCGCGAAGGTCGCGGCGGTGCCGGGAGTGACGGACGTCCGCGTGCGCATGACCTCGAACGTTCGCGGCCGCGCGACCGCGTCGAAGGGACAGATCCTCGCCGGCGTGAAGAACGTCGTCGCGGTGGCGAGCGGCAAGGGAGGCGTCGGCAAATCGACCGTCGCCACGAACCTCGCGCTGGCGCTGGCGGGAAGTGGGGCCGCCGTGGGCCTCCTCGACGCCGACATCTACGGACCGAGCATCCCGCTCATGCTCGGCGTCAGCCGCATGCCCGACGTGACGCCGGACCGGAAGATCGTTCCCCTCGAGCGCCACGGCCTGAAGCTCATCTCGATGGGCTTCCTCACCAACGACGACTCGCCGGTGATCTGGCGCGGCCCCATGGTGCACGGGATCGTGCAGCAGTTCCTCTCGGACGTGCTCTGGGGCGAGCTCGATTACCTCGTGATCGATCTTCCGCCGGGGACGGGCGACGCGCAGCTCACGATCACGCAGCTCGCCCCGCTCGCCGGGGCCCTGATCGTCTCCACGCCGCAGGACGTGGCGCTGATCGACGCGCGCAAGGGGCTGCGGATGTTCCAGGCCGTCGACGTGCCCGTCCTCGGCATCGTGGAGAACATGAGCTTCTTCATCTGCCCGCACTGCGGAAAGGAAACGGACATCTTCTCGACCGGCGGCGCCGAGCGCTGCGCCACCGATCTCGATGTCCCCTTCCTCGGGCGAATCCCCATCGACGCGGCAATCCGGGAGTGCGGAGACACGGGCAAGCCCATCGTGGCGGCCCACCCGGAACACCCGGTCTCGAAGACCTACGTGGAGATCGCGCGGCGGCTCGCCGCGCAACTGTCCATTCGCAGCATGAGCAGCATCGCGCTACCCGTGATCAATTGATCGCGCCGCCGGAGAAGACATCGTGAGCTTCGTGCGCCTGAGCCCTCCCGCGGACGACGGGATCGTCCCGGAGACGACCCCCAACCCGGACACTCTCCGCTTCGCCCTGGACCGGACACTCACCGAAGGGGGCGGAAAGGACTTCCCCCATCCGGTGGACGCCGACGGATCGCCGCTCGCCGGACGTCTCTTCGCGCTCGAGGGCGTGGCGGCGCTCTACGTCGGCCGGGACTTCGTGACCGTGACGAAGGCCGAGGGGCTGGACTGGAACGAGCGAACCGTGGAGGCGATCAGGACGGTGATCCGCGCGCATCTCGCGAGCGGCGATCCCGCCATCACGGGGCCGCTGTCGTCCCACGCGGCCGCCGGGGGAGGCGTCGAGACGCGCATCCAGCGCATCCTCGATGAGGAGATCCGCCCCGCGGTGGCGATGGACGGGGGCGACGTGGTGTTCATCAGCTTCCACGACGGCGTCGTGGAGCTGCACCTGCAGGGCTCGTGCAGCGGGTGCCCCAGCTCGCTCATGACGCTCAAGATGGGGATCGAGCAGAGGCTGCGCGAGGAGATCCCCGAGGTCGAGGAAGTGGTGGCGATCTAGACCTCGAGGGCCTGGTGCCTGCATCAGGAGGGGCGCCGGGCGCGCTCCTCTTCGCGTTGGAGCCGCCAAATCAGGGCCTCGACGGACCTGCCCGAAGAAAATGGGGTGGCTACCCGGTTTTTGCTTGACAGCCCCCGGGGCGGCCGTGGTATGCGGATACAAGATATTGGGCAGGGCGCAGGTGGTGGCCACAATATCTGGGAATTTTGAGGACCTTCCGGTAACTTTCCCAAACTGACAAGGAAATTCGCAAAGGGTCGGGATCGGGTGCAATCATCCCCCGTGATCGGGCTGCTTTTTCCCGAAATCGGGGCAGGCTGCGGGGCGGAACGGTAGTCCCGGGGCGCCGGCGGGGGCCGGCGTATTCCACGGGCGATGGCCGGCGGGGGGGCCGGGAAACAGCGGAGTGGGGAGGGTATCCTGATGGAGTCAGTGACGGGCAGGGGCCTGGGCAGTGGGAAGGAGGGCCGCACCATTCATCTCACGGAGAACCAGCTCAAGGTCATCCGGGACAAGTACCTGAAGGACGCGAAGTCCCCCGAGGCGTGGCTCCGCAACGTGGCGCGCAACATCGCGCTGGCCGAGCTGCTCTACGTGCCCGAGTGCCGGGAGGAGATCTTCCGGGGCGTGAAGCACCACATCGTCAGCCAGGACGCGGGCGACGGGAGCGAGGTGGAGCTCATCCGCCTCCACCACGAGATGCACGCCTACCGGGAGCGCGAGGCCAACTTCAAGCGGTTCATGGCGAACCTCTACGCCCTCGCCGACCGGGACCCCGGCGCCGCCAAGCTCGTCGATGAGGCGGAGGAAAGGTTCTATCGGCGCATGGCGGACTTCGAGTTCCTTCCGAACTCCCCTACCCTCATGAACGCCGGCCGCGAGCTGCAGCAACTGTCCGCCTGCTACGTCCTCCCCGTTCCCGACTCTATCGAGGGGATCTTCGGCGCGGTGAAGAACCAGGCGCTGATCCACAAGAGCGGCGGCGGAACCGGCTTCTCCTTCGGGCGGATCCGCCCGGCCGACGACCAGGTGCAGAGCACCATGGGGATCGCGAGCGGGCCCATCAGCTTCATGAAGATCTTCGACGCCGCCACCGAGCAGGTGAAGCAGGGCGGCACGCGCCGCGGCGCGAACATGGCGATCCTGCCCTACTGGCACCCCAACATCGTCGATTTCATCACGATGAAGCGCAAGCGCGGCAACACCACGCTCGAGAACTTCAACATCTCGGTGGGGATCGACGCCGCGTTCATCGACGCCGTGAAGAAGAGCGGTGAGATAAGTCTGCGCAACCCGCGCACGGACGAGGTGGTGCGCACGATGCCGGCCCGCGAGCTCTTCGACCTCATGGTCGAGTGCGCGTGGGAATGCGGCGACCCGGGCTACGTGGTGCTCGACCGGATCAACAACTCCGGCTCCAACCCCACGCCGGCGCTCGGGCAGATCGAGGCGACGAATCCATGCTTCCGCGGAGACATGCGGCTGGCGACGGACAAGGGGTTGCTCACTTTCGAGGAACTGCACACGGCGGGAACGGAGATCGCCGTGGCGACCGACGACCGCGTGCCCGGCCTCCGGGCGATGGAAGGGCTTGACGGCGTTTCCATCGTGAGAGAACCCGAGACGGGCGTCACGCTGCGGCCGGCGGTGCCGGTGTTCAGGACGAAGAGGAACCATCCCGTGTTCCGGCTCGTGACGAAGCACGGCTTCGAGGTCGTCGCGACGGCCGATCACAAGTTCTACACGCCCTTTGGCCGTCGCGAACTGAAGGATCTCAAGCCCGGCGATCCCCTTCTCATCCAGTCGGGCGCCGGCGTCTGGAACAAGGACCACCGCCTGGCCGCCTTCGAGGCGACGGACAAGTTCGGCGCGCGCGTCGAGCGAGGCGAGGCGAAGCCTCCCACGCGATGGTCGCGCGAGCTGGGCGAGCTGCTCGGCTGGGTCGTCGCGGACGGTTGGGTGAGCGCGGAGACGCCTTCTGGACGGACGGTCCCGAACTACACCGTCGGACTCTCCTTCGGGAAGGGGGAGGAGGAGCGTGTCATCGCGGAGAAGTTCCGCGCGCTCATTCGCGAATGGACCGGGCTCGAAGGGTCGTGTTTCGATCGTCCCACGGGTCTCTATCTCCAGTACAAATCGGCGCTCTACTACTTTCTGAGGAGCCTCGGTCTCACCCAGAAGCAGAGCCTCGAGAAGGAGGTGCCCGAGGCGATCTGGAGGGCGCCGCGGGAAGCTGTGCTCGGGTTCCTCTCGGCCCTCTTCACGGCGGACGGGACCGTTGCTATCGGCGGTCACCGCTGCACTTGCACGGTCCGGCTCGCGGGTAGTTCTAGAGCGCTTCTCCAGCAGGTTCAGCTCCTGTTACTGAACGAAGGAATCGTGGCCGGGCTTTACCATCGCAGGAAGGCGGGCGAAAAGTTGCTGCCAGATGCTCGACGCGAGCCGCGGGCGTACAAGTGTGCTGATCAGTACGAGCTGATCATCGACAAGTCCAATCGCGATCGCTTCCTTAGCGAGATTGGATTCATGGTTCGAGGGAAGCAAGAGAAGGGAAGCAATTGGGTAGCTTCGATGAAGCGAGAAAGCGGGGATGAGGATTTCCTCGACCGCGTGGCCACTATTGCGCCTGAAGGACTGGCTGACGTCTATTGCACCACTGAGCCAGCGACACATTCGGTGATAGTGAACGGCTTACCGGCAGCTCAGTGCGGAGAGCAGCCGCTTCTGCCCAACGAGCCCTGCAACCTCGGATCGATCAATCTCTACAAGTTCGTCACCGGGCACAACGGCTCCTCGAGCATCGACTGGGAGCGCCTGCGGGAGACGGTCTTCGATTGCATTCACTTCCTGGACAACGTGATCGATCTGAACGACTACCCGGTCCCCGAGATCGAGGAGATGGCCAAGGGGAACCGGCGGATCGGCCTGGGCGTGATGGGCTGGGCCGAGACGCTCGTGGCGCTGCACGTCCCCTACGACTCGGAGCAGGCGATCGAGAAGGCCGAGGAGGTGATGTCGTTCATCAACAAGGCGGCGCTCGAGGCGAGCATCCGGCTGGCGGAGGAGCGGGGCGTATTCCCGAACTGGAAGGACTCGATCTACGACGCCGAGGGGAAGCACTTCCGCGGCGAGCACGTACGGCCCCGCAACTGCGCCCGCACCACCATCGCGCCCACGGGGACCATCGCGATCGCGGCGGGCCTGCAGGGCTCGGGCATCGAGCCCTTCTTCGCCATCGCCTACACGCGGTACAACGCCCGGGGGCTCGACGCGCTCAAGGCGGGCCGCGAGCCGGCGCCGGAGGACACGTTCTTCGAGGTGAACCCGCAGTTCAGGGACGTCGCGGAGGCGAACGGCTACTTCGGACTCAGCGAGGCGGATCTCTGGAAGAAAGTAAACGCGAACCACAAATCGGCCCGCGCCATCCCGGAGATCCCCAAGGACGTGCAGGATCTCTTCTCCACCGCGCACGACGTGTCCTTCGAGCGCCACATCGCCGCGCAGGCGGCCTTCCAGAAGTACACGGACAACGCCGTCTCCAAGACGATCAACTGCCCCAACGAGACGACGAAGGAGGAGATCGGCCGCGCGTACATGCTGGGCTACGACCTGGGCGTGAAGGGCCTCACGGTGTACCGCGACGGCTCGAAGACGCACCAGGTGCTCAACCTGACGGCCGGCGGCGAGAAGCAGGCCGCGCCCGCGCCCTCCCGCCGCCCGTCGAGCGAGCACGGGGTCACCAGCGAGTACTACGAGAAGATGACAGGCTACGGTCCGCTCCACGTGAACATCGTCTACGACCAGCACGGCCCCTTCCGGGTCTTCGCGAACATCCCGCCGCTGGGGACCGAGATCGCGGGCCTCACCGCGGTGATCGGGATCCTGCTCTCGAAGTACCTCGAGACAGGCGGGAAGGCGGAGAAGATCCTCAAGCACCTGAACTCGGTGAAGGGGGACAAGCCGATCGGCTTCGGACCCAACCGGGTCGAGTCGATCCCGCACGCGCTCTCCCAGATCCTGCGGGAGCACCTGAAGAAGCACGGGCACCTGACGCTGAACGGGAACGGCAACGGCGCCGTCACGGCGAACCCCGAGCCGCGGGCCGCGCAGATCGGCGAGTCGGCCACCTGCCCGAAGTGCTACTCGACGAACGTCGAGTTCGTAAGCGGCTGCAAGGAGCCCACGTGCTTCGACTGCGGGTATTCGAACTGCAGCTAAGCGCGGCGCTCGGAACACGCGCGACGAGGCCCCTTCTCACGAAGGGGCCTTCGTTCTTGCGGCGCATCGTGGCGCCTCGCGGCGCCCCGTCCGGGGTGTCCGTTCGTTGACAGGCACCGAAGGCCGGTGATAGGTTTCAGCCCGCGCCGGCGGCGGCTGATTCCGCTGGAAGAGGACGGCGCGCACCCGGACACGCGGGGCCGCGCGCCCTGATATCCGTCAGGAGGAAACCTTGTCCCGCTCAGGCGCCGCCCGTCTCGCTCTCCCTCTCTTCGTGCTCCTGGTTCTCCCGCTCCTCTCCTGCGATCGCGGCAATTACCCCGGCGCACCGGAAGGCTTCAACTTCCGCACGGCCCATATCGTCTGGAAGCTCACCGGGAATACGCGGGGCACGATGGAGGAGTTCCTCGAAACCTCCGCTTTCAAGGAAGGGCGGCTCCACTACAAGCGTCGGGCGCATTTCAGCCAGTACGACCAGGACATGGTCGGGCAAAGCCCGGTGCCGCGCAAGATCGATGGCTGGGTCATCAACGATCAGGGCGTCCAGTACAACGTGATCAAGCCAATGCGGCAGGTCCTCAAGTACAAGATAAACCTGGATCAGCTCATGGGGATGAGCAGGACCATGATGTGGCGCGAGCTCCTGTGGGGGCTGATGCCGCGCAAGGATCTCACCCAGGACCAGCGGCAGACGGTGAAAGCGAACATCGGGGACCCCAAGGACGAGTACCTGAAGCAGATCGGTGCGAAGATCACCCCCGACACCTTCCTCGGCCACAAGGTCAAGCGCTACGAGATCCCGCTCCAAGGGGGCCGGGCGATCCTGCTCCTTTACGGCGACATTCCACTCATGCGGGATCTCAAGTACACGCGCTTCGGCCAGCCCTTCCAGAAGATCATGACCGCGACGACGTTCGAGCTGAACAAGTCGATTCCCGAGGCAGCGATCACGCCGCCGAAGGAATACAAGATCGTCGACTCGACCCGGAAAATCCGGGAAAAGTGATCGCCCTCGCGAGGCGGAGCCAAGCCCGCGGTCTCGTCCCGTTTCACGCGTACCGGGCCCGGCCGGCCCACGCGAGGAAGGGCCGCACCAGGAGCATCCCGGCCACGAACCCCCCGACGTGCGCGAAAAACGCCACGCCGCCCCCGTGCGCCCCATAGGTCGCCATGGCGCTCACGAAGTTCACGGCGAACCAGAGTATCAGGAAGAAGTACGCGGGGACGCGGAGGACCGACACGTAGAAGAAGAGCGGGACGAGGGTGAGGACGCGGGCACGCGGGTGGAGCCGCAGGTACCCGCCGAGCACCCCTGATACGGCGCCGCTCGCGCCGATCATGGCGATTGTCGGATCGGACGTCGTGAAGACCTGGGCCAGCGCCGCGACGAAGCCCGAGAGCAGGTAGAACGAGAGGAAGCGGAGCGAGCCCATCGCGTCCTCGACGTTGTTCCCGAAGATCCATAGATAGAGCATGTTCCCGGCGAGGTGGGCGATCCCGCCGTGCAGGAACATGCTGGTGAAGATCGTGAAAACGGGGAGGGCGTTCACCGCGCCGTGCGCGTAGGAGAAGATCCCCCGTAGCTCGAGCGGCGTCAGGCCCCAGCGCGTGACGCCGTACTCCTGCCCGGGCCCGAGCGAGATCTGCCAGAGGAACGCGAGGACGTTCGCGGCGATGAGCGCGACCGTCATGACCGGCGGCGACTTGGTGGGAAGTTCGTCCTTGATGGGGATCACGGACACCCCGGCGCTCCGGATCCGGGGGTGTGAAGGGCCCGCGCCCCGCTTGCCCGGATCAGGCGACTCCCTATAATACCGTCCGGCGCGCTCATCCATCAAACGTTGGAGGGCCGCGCGCTTTCAGATTTTTCTCGGCCCCGCTCCGAGGTGACCTCGGGCGCGGCCTCGGCGGGGCATCGGTGCCTGGTCTGAGGCCCGACAGAGTCGGGCCCTCCCGAGCTCCGGCGAGACGCCCTTCGATTGGGAGGGCGAGGCTTCTGCAGGGTTCCTCACCGTGATCGGGAAAACCGTGATTCGTTTCAGCGAGATCCTCGGCCACGCGCGTCCCATCGAGATCCTCAGGCGCGCGCTCGACTCCGGGCGGCTGCACCATGCATGGCTGTTTCAGGGTTCCG
>JBGPLH010000076.1:0-11235 GCA_041486365.1 Thermodesulfobacteriota bacterium
CTTCCTGAGCAACACCACCATCGGCGCGGTCGTCAAGACGCTCAGCACGAGCCTCTGGCTCACCCAGACCACCCCGCCCTTCGGCCATGCTCAGGTAAGCCTGAAGGCTGGCGGCGCGGGCGCCGGCGAGACCAGCGTCTGCGGCAACGGTCTCGTGTACCAGGACCTGATCACGGACCTGTGCGTGGACGGCCTGGCGGCCGGTGGTAACTTCACCATCCCAAGCCAGAAGACGGTTTCTCACGTCTACACGCTCTCCTGCATCGGCGCCAGCAAGTGCAACGGCCCCGATTGCTACATCCAGAACGTGATCATCCCGGCTGCGGTGGCTGCGAACGCGAACACCAAGGCCGTCCAGATCCTCGCGGCGTCGTCGATCCTTCCGGCGAATGCCCCGGGAACCCTGGCGAACGCGTCGGTCGACTCCCTGCTGTTCATGTACACCACCCAGGAGATCGACTTCGATGGCGACGGGAATCCGGATTGCAGCGATCCGTGTCCCATGGACGCGGCTGACGGCTGCGTCACTGATCAGTTCACCGGCCTGCCCTGCGTACCGGCGGGCACGGTGTTCTGCGCCGATACCAACGGCGCGCTCGGGTGCTTCCCGGCGTATCAGTGCAACGTGAAGGGCGACCTGAACAACGACTGTCTGTCGGACAATACCGACGCCGGCCTGCTGCTCGGGACGAATGTCGGAGGCGGAACGTCGATCTTCAACACGGGCCTCTCCGTTGGCCCCTTCGATCCGTGATGCACGTCTGAACGTGTCTCCAGGGGGACGGCCCCTCGCGGGCCGTCCCCCGAAGGCACGGCGGGTCTTTGGCTCTTGGGTCATCCGCGCACTTTGATTTCAAGGGTCATCGGATAGTACGTACGTGGTACCAGGCTTGTAGGCTTCTCACTCTGCGATTTACGTTCACTAAGGAGAAACAGGATGAAACTCAGGAACCTTCTCATCGCCTCACTCGTGGTGTTAGGCCTCGTGGCCCTCACCGCGGGCCAGGCGAGCGCAGCGGCTCTCGGCATCAACGTCGAAGTCTTCAAGAACGGCATTTCCCAGGGGACGGCCTTCGGCGGCGCGAGCACGAGCACGGACACACCGCTCGTCGTGTATGCCACGACCGGCGACACCCTCCGGTTCGTTGTCATGCTGAGTTCGAATCCCGCCAACAACACCCAGTCTTACTCCACGCTACTCCCCAGCCTGGACGCCAACAACTCGTTGGGCGGTGCGGCTGAGATGAGGTTCGTGACCGGAAGCGGCGTTGACCTGTCGGGGCTCGGTTTCGTGACCGTGGGCTCCAACCCGAACCTGCAGTTGAACGATGCGACCCCCACGGCCGGCAACGCGAACAGCATTGCTACGGGCACCGCGGACATCGTCAACCTGTACCGGGTGGACTACATCGTGCAGACCGTGGTGAGCGACGGTCTCCGGGACTTCAACGCCGTGCTGACGGGCTACCTTTCCAGCCCCTCAGGGGACACGATCGACGGGGCCACGGATTCGGCCAGCGTGAATATCGAGTCGCCGGTGACCGTTCCTGAGCCCGCTTCGCTGCTCCTCCTCGGGAGCGGTCTTGTCGGCCTCGTGGGCTACGGCCGGAAGAAGCTCCGAAAGTAAAGCACTCACACCACCGGGGGATGTTATCCCCTTGGTGTCTCTAAAGTGTCTCCAAAGTAACTTTGCAAATGGGCAAGGCGCCTTCACGGGCGCCTTGTCTTTTTTCATGTCCTGTCTTCGCCTGAGGCCGGCCATCCAATGAGTTTTCAAAGGTTTTTCGCCCGGATCCCGCTCCATTTGCCCGCCCCGATCGGGTCCCGCTCAAGTTTCCTTTCCCTGCACCCGAACAGGAGTGCCGAGTCGCGGACGCGAGGCCGGAGGGGCCTTGCGTGTCGCAACCCGGCGTGTCGCAACCCGGCGCGTCGCAACCCGGCGCGTCGCAACCCGGCGTGTCGCAACCCGGCGTGTCGCAACCCTGAGGATGGCGCGGCCGCTTTTTTGCACCCGGGTGACACTATCTGTTTCCGGCGCCACTAACGCTATTGAGAGACACGGGATGCCGGGCCGGACCGGCGTACTCCCTGTAACACCCGGTGGGCGATGAACCGCCCTCACCCGGCTTCCCCTTCGCGTGGAGCCAAGTTCGGAGGAGATGGACATGAATTCTCGGAAATTACGCCTTTCAGCGGTTCTTGCCCTCGCGGCCTGCCTCGTCCTGGGCGCGGCCGATCGGGCGGGCGCAGTGGCTGTCGGCATCAACGTCGAAGTCTTCAAGAACGGCGTCTCCCAGGGGACGGCCTTCGGCGGGGCGAGCACGGACTCGGACACGCCCCTCATCGTGACGGCTACCACCGGGGACACCCTCCGGTTCGTTGTCATGCTGAACTCGAATCCCGCCAACGACAGCCAATCTTACTCCACACTACTCCCCAACCTGGACGCCAACAACTCGTTGGGCGGTGCGGCTGAGATGAAGTTCGTGACCGGAAGCGGCGTCGAGCTGTCGGGGCTCGGTTTCGTGACCATAAACGCCTTCCCGAACAACCAGTTGAACGACGCGACCCCGACGAACGGCAACGCGAACACCGTTGCGACGCTCACCGCGAACGCCGTCAACCTGTATCGGGTGGACTACATCATGCAGACCGTGGTGACCGACGGTCTCAGGGACTTCAACGTCGTGCTCACGGGCTACCTTTCCAGCCCCTCAGGGGACACGATCGACGCGGCCACGGATTCGGCCAGCGTGCGCGTGGATAGCGGGGCGCCGGTGCCGGAGCCCTCGACGCTCTTCCTGCTCGGCAGCGGCCTGGCCGCCTTGGCCGGAATGGTGCGACGCAGGCGCTGAGCGACCTGGACAATCGGAATGAAGAAAGGGCGCTCCACACGGGGCGCCCTTTCCTTTTTCCGGCGGCGTCATGCCCGCCCACCTCAACGGGGCCCGGCCCTCCCCTTCCCCGCCTCCGGCGCATCGAGCAGCGCGCGCAGGCGCCCCGCCTCGGGCGCGTCGGGCCGGAGCGAGAGCGCCGCCCGGAGATGGCGGAGCGCCTCTTCGCGAGGGGCGCCGGTGCGCAATCCGCAGAGCGCCGCCTCCCGGTGGGCCTCGTAGAACGAGGGGCGCAGCCCGGCCGCCCGATCGAAGGCCATGCAGGCCTCCCGCCCCCGTTCGAGGCGCTCGAGCGACAGGCCGAGGTTGAAGAGGGCCTCCGGGAAGTCCGGCTGGTACTCGAGAGCCCGCCGGTAGCGCACCTCCGCCTCCTTGTAGCGCCCCTCCGCGAAGTCCTCGACACCGATGTAGAAGTGGACGAAGCCGTAGGTGTGGCGCGTCCCCGGGTTCCAGGGGGGAGGCTCCGGCGCGGCCGCGAGACCCCGGCGGAAGGCTTCCGCGGCCGCCTTCATGTCTCCGGTGCGCACCTCGATGAACCCGATGTTGAAGAACCCCTTCTCGTAGCGTGGCTGCAGTCTGACGGCCTCGCGGTACTCCGCCAGCGACCTCGCCGACTCTCCCCTCTGGAAGTACACGTCCCCCAGGCTCCCCCGGGCGATGTGCGAGTGCGGCGCCTTACGGACCGAGTCGAGCCACAGCCGCTCGGGATCCCCCCAGAGGCCGATGCGCTGATGCGAGAGCAAGGCGAAGAACGCCGCGACGGCTGCCAGCGCCGCCGCCGCGATCCGGTGCCTGGCTCTGGCTGTCGCCGGGAATCGCCCGAGCAGGAGTCCCGCCAGGCCGCCCAGGGCGAGGCTCGGAAGATAGAGCCAGCGGTCGGCCCGCAGGATCGTGAGCGGGAGCACGTTGGAGACGGGCCCCAGCGACACGAAGAACCAGAGGGACCAGAAAGCCGCCCGGGGCGCCCGGCGGAGCGCCCAGCCCGTGGCGGCCGCGAGGGCCGCCAGGAACGCCGACGGGATGAGGAATCCGGATCGCGCGGCGCTCTGGAGCATCTCCGGGTAGTAGGCGTTGTTCAGCTCCGTGGGCAGGAAGAGCGTGCGCGCGTACTCGGCGAACACGCCCGGCATCGTGAGCAGGATGGGCCCGCGCGGCTCGTCGGAGTGGAGAGCGCCGGCCCCCTGCTGAGCCCAGAGGGTGGCGAAGCCCGCGGCGAGCGCCAGCAGGAACCAGGGAGCCAGCTCGGCGTAACGTCCCGTCCGCCGGGGGCGGGGATCGGCCAGCACTTCGTGAAGAACGAGGAGCACGGGCAGCACGACGCCCAGGCTCTTCGTGAGGAGCGAGAGCAGGTACAGGACCAGCGACGCGAGGTAGGCGCCCGTGGGCCAGCCGGACCGGACCCCCTCCGGCGTCCGGTCGCGGTGGCGGAGGTACAGCAGGAGTGAGGGCAGGAGGAAGGCCATCGCCAGCGTGCTCTTGCGCTCGCTCGCCCAGGCGACCGACTCGACCTGCGACGGGTGGAAGGCGAACAGAAGCGCGCCCAGGAGCGCCGGAAGCCCGGGACCCACGAGCCGCCTGAGGAGGAAGAACGCCGCCACGGCCGATCCGGCGTGCAGCGTCGCATCCGTCAGGTGGAAGTCGCCGGGCCGGAGACCGCCGCGGAAGGAGACATTCAGCGCGTAGGACAGCAGGTGAAGCGGGGCGTAGTTGCCGAAGTAAGGCTCGGTGAACCAGCGGCGCGCGTTCTCCCAGGTGAGCGCGCGGATCATCGGGTTGTCGACGATGTAGAAGTCGTCGTCCCAGTTCAGGAACGGATGGCTCCCCACGCCGTCCCACACTCCCGGCACGCCGGTGTACAGGATCAGGGTGGCCAGGAAGACAAGGAGCGCCTCGAGCCGGTCGATGAGGCGCCTGCGCCGCTCCTCGCGCAGGGAGGACAGGCCGCCCGCGGGGGCCCGGGGCGCCGCTTCCCGCGCGGCATCCGCGCGCCCGCTTCCCCCGGGGGTTCCCATCGATCTCGCCGGGCCTCTCACCGCCCCGCCGCGCGGGCCGCGGGCCGGGCGCTGGAGTCGGGTTCCCGGCCGGACGACCCGCCCGCGCCCACCTCTCCACCCGCCGAGGCCCAGACCTCGATGGTGCCTCCACGGCCCGCCATGGACTCGAGCGTGGCAAGCACCACGGCGATGGGCATTCCCAGCGCGAAGGCGGCCCGGAGCAGGAGGCGTCCCGCGAAGGTGGTGTTCCGCCCGGTGCCCTTGAGGATCTCGTAGAGCTGGTTCCCTTCTTCTCCCCTCGCCCCGAGGTTCATCGCGCTCTGCAAGAGTCCGAACGGGTTCTGCTCGAGGGAGTAATGGGTGATACGCGTCACCAGGAAGCCGCTCCGGACCAGCAGCGCCGCGAGAGAGCCCGGGGTGAAGTGGAAAAGATGACGGGGAAGATCGAGGTGGAACCAGCGCCCACGGGACCAGCGGGCCTGGAAGCTGTCGAGGTTGGGGACGGCGATCACGAGCCGCCCGCCGGGCTTGAGGGCGCGCCTCGCGGCGAGCAACGAGGCCGCCGGATCGTGCAGATGCTCGAGCACGTGCCAGTAGACGCAGAGGTCGAAGTGCGCCGCGGGAAGTTCCACGTCGGTGAGATCGCCGGCCAGGATCTCCGCGCCGGCGGCCGCCGCGCCGGCCCGCGGGTTATCGGCCTGCCGCTCGGTTCCCACGCCTTCGCAGCCGAGCGCCGCAAAGGCGGCCAGGAGCCGGCCGTCGCCGCAACCGACGTCGAGCACGCGGGCCCCCGCCGACAGGCCATCGACGAGTCGTGACGCCCGGCCTCGCGCGAGCCGATCGCGCATCGCCTCGATCAAGGGCTCGAACTTCGCGCTCGCTCCGCCGTAGTAGTCCCGCGCGTAGAACGGGGCCGTCTCCTCCCGATCGGGTTGCGGGTCGAGATACCCGAGCCCGCAGTCCGGGCAGCGAACGAGACGGAGCGTCCCCAGGGTCGGCGCTTCCTGCTCGATCCAGAGGGGCGCGTCCTTCCGATCACAGACCGGACAGGCGATGGGTCGCATGGGCGGCATTGTACCCGGACTCATGCCCTTTCGCGCCCCCGCGCGCGCACGGAGGGAGCCTTCGAGCGCGCGGCCGACGGCCCGGCGGCACGGTCCGCGCGCGGGCTGCCGTTGAGCACGACGGCCCGTCCCCCGGGGAGGAGACGGGCCGTCGACCCTGGTGTCCGGCGTCCGGCCCCTGGGCGCGGGCCGGCGCGGTTACTTCTTGGTACCGGCCTTGAGCAGCGGGTCCGGCTGGTACACGCCCGCGGGGGAGCGGATCAACTGCTGCCCGACGATGGCCGATCCGACCAGCGCGTTGTTCACCGGGGCCAGCGACGCGTCGAGGTACACCAGCGAGAGCGCCGGCAGCCGCGAGTTCCGGTCCACGCCCCGCCCGGTCACGATTC
Source organism: Thermodesulfobacteriota bacterium (assembly GCA_041486365.1). Lineage (GTDB taxonomy): Bacteria > JAUYMQ01 > JAUYMQ01 > JAUYMQ01 > JAUYMQ01 > JBGPLH01. The sequence continues at coordinate 6,342 of JBGPLH010000076.1, forward strand.
CGGTGACGTTGTCCACCGCCGCCGTGAGCGAGATGTTCCGGGCGTAGAAGTCGATCTCGCCGGTGGGCGACTCGAAGCTCGGGCCGAAGAAGCTCGAGCTGTTCGGGAACACGCCGTCCACCGCCGCATCCAGGGCGTTGGAGGTCCTTCCGGCGTTGATGTCGATCACGCCGGAGTTCGCCCCCGCCGGGTCGAGGAACGCGTAGGGCATCGTCGGTGTCGCGAGCGAGGTGATCGGGCGGCTGGACGCGAAGATGTCCACGTCCACGATCGAGATGGGCGTCAGACGGCCCGCCACGTCCCCCGGAGCCGGAGGCGTCTGCAGGATATTGTCAGGACCCGGCTCGATCACCACGTCCAGCGCCTGCCCGCCGCCGAGCATATCGTCGCCGCCCGGGCTGGTCTCGATGAAGCGGTCGGCCCCCGGACCCACGACGACGGTCGAGGCCGAGAGCCCCATGGTGCCCGGCTGTTTCAACTGAACGTCGTCCGCGCCCAGACCGCTGTTGACCACGCCGTTCGGGCCGGTGCAGATGTTGTTGGCCGGGCAGGTGTCGGTCGGCACGGTGCAGCCGAGCCCCTTGGCCATGAACTCCGTCGGGCAGCTCATCGTGCTCGCCACCACGCCGGGGCAAAGGGCCATGATTCCGGTGGAGCCCAGGCCGACGGCGTCGTCGCCGCCCGGGCAGGTGTTGAGAACGCCGTTGGGGCCCGGACCGATCACCGGCACGGTGGGAGTCCAGACGGTGTACGGCACGCCGGACCCGGTCACACCCGGAGTCCCGAAGGTCTTCCCGACCGGCTGGATCTGGACATCATCCCCGCCGATGCCGCTCTCCGCCTTCCCGTTCGAGCCGGCGAGGATCTTGCCGTCCTTGGGTCCCGCGAAGACCTGCTGACCCGCGAGGGTGAGCTGGATGTCGTCGCAGTTGGCGATCGGGGCCCCGCCCGGCGTCATGCAGGCGGTGGTCTGCACGATGCCGTCCGGGCCGGCGAGGATCGAGTTGTTGGCCGAAGGGAACCGGGACACGTTGATCAGGATGTTTCCCGAGATGAAGTTGTAGTTGTCGACCGTGGGGTCCCCGTCGAGGATGCTGTCCACCGGGCTGTTCAGCGTGTTGACGCTGAAGGAGCCCGCCACGATCAACTTCTGGCGGGGACCGCCGCTGCCCGGCGTGTTGTAGATATTTCCGCCCGAGCCATCGGTGGAGATCTCGTTCGGCTCGGAAATCTGGTTGAACGAGATGTTGGAGGGGTCGATGGTGCTGTTCGGGTCGTTGAAGTGCTGATCGTCGGACGTTCCGATGAAGCCGTCCGGTCCCGGAAAGTAGTCGAGTGCCACGTGGGAGAGGCCCGTGGGCATCGTCTTCGCCGGAAGCATGATCGGGACCTGCGACGGATCGAGCTTGGTGCTGATCGTGTCGTTCAGGTCGGTGAGAATCCGGAGGGTCGCCGCGAGCGAGGGCGAGTTGTCCGTGAGCGTGAGATCGAAGGACGCCACGCACCCGCCGAAGTTGGTGGAGGTGAGCAGGACCTGGAGCCCCTCGCCGTTCACGTAGTTGCCCACGGCCATTCCCGTGATGTTCGTGAGCGTAGTCTTGAAGAACCTCGGCGACCCGGTGTGCAGCACCGGATCGAACCCGTTGAGGTCCATCCAGACGACCGACCCGTCGGCGTTCGCCACCAGCAACGTGGGGCTGTCCACCACGCGATCGTCCCCCGCGGGCGTCGTGTCCACGATGCCGTTCGGGCCCGCCTCGATGATCCGCGTGAAGGGCTCCCCTTGCCCGACCGGGATGTTCTGGATGTCGGTGCAGGGGCCCATGACGTTGTGGCACACGGTCGTATCGGCGATCCCGTTCGCGCCCGTGTCGATGGTGGTCGCCGGCATGCCGCCCGGGATCTGAGGCACGGTGGTCGTGACGCCGCCGATGACGACGTCATCACCCTGGGGCGTGGTCTGGAGGTTGAAGTTGCTCATGATGGGCGGCGCGTCGATCTCCCGCGTGTTCGGGAAGCCCTGCCCCACCGGGACCACCTGGATGTCATCGCAGGAGCCCGGGGCGTTCGGGTTGCACTTGGCGGTCTGCGCGATTCCGTCGCTGCCCGAGGTCACCCGGCCGCGGAAGGGCACGGGGGCATTGGTCGCCAGCGCGATCGCGACCGGGTTGGTCACGAACTGGGGGGACAGGAAGGTGATGCCCGCCGGGTTCGCCACGATCCGGGTATTGGGAAGTCCCACGCCGAGCGACTTGCACGTTCCGCCCGTCAAGCAGACGCCGCCCTGAACGCGCATGCCGGTCTTCGGATCGCAGAAGTCTCCCTGGCCGGACTCACTGTTGAAACCGCTCACGCCGGTGAGGCTGGCGCACAGGCCGTTGTCGGAAAGCACGTTCGCGATCTCGAGAGGGACCAGAGCGATGCGGCCGGTTCCCGACTCGATGACGAAGAGACGGCCGGCGTCGGCCCCCGGCGGATCCTGGTTGCCGCACTTGGCTGCGATGCCCGCGAATCCGTCCACGCAGGAGCCGATGCAAAGGGCCTTGGCAGGGGCGAGGAAGGCGAGGTCCGTCGGCTGGTTGAGGCCCCCCGACGCGAGGACATCCGTCACGCGCGACCGCCGGTAGTCGAGCATCGCGACCCCGCCGTCCTTGCGCGCGGCGAAGTAGACGTTGTCCTTCAGGTCGGGCGGAAGCTGCGGGGCCGTGGGCCGCTTGAAGGACAGATCGGTCCACCCGAAGCCGCCGTAGGTGAAGCCCGAGATCCCGGAGAGCAGGCCGGTGGACCCGTCGCGGGCGGCCTCGGCGCCCGAGTACACGCCGACCTGGGCCGGGCCCGGCTCGGCATATCCGACGCTCAGGAGCTTGGTGTCGCCCGCCGGAACATTGTCCCCGTTGCTACCGATGGAGAAGGCCCCCGAGGAGAGGAAGGCCACGGAGCCGGAGTTCGTCGGGTTACCGATGGGGTCGACCATGTTCGCGACCGCCGGGTACATCGTGACGACGGACTCGATCCCGACGGGCGCGCTCACCGGCGGCACGTTCTGGTTGGGCGCCGCCAGGGGCGTGACGATCTGGACGTCGTCGCCGGCGGCCGGGCCGGTCTCGGCGGTGCGGTTGGCGCCCGCCTGGACGGCCTGCGCGTCGAAGCTCTGCACGTCGCGGTTGCTGGGGAAGGCCACGAAACGCGCCGGGGTCTGCAGGATCTTGTCGGGGCCCGGACCCACGATCAACGTCGTGGCGGTGAGCCCCGTGGTGCCCACGGCAACTACCTGGACGTCGTCGCATGGAACGATGGCCGCGCCCGCGGGGTTCCCACCCGCCTTGCAGGCGGCCGTGTCCGCGTCGAGGTCATTGCCCGCGAGGATCCCGGAGTTTGCAGGTGTTTCGAGGGCGCCGTTCACGCCCGGGCCGACGCACGGCACGTTCTTGTTGGCGACGACCGTGCCCGGGGCGACGAGCTGGACGTCGTCGCAGGCGGCGACGGCGCTGCCGTCGGGGTTCTGGCAGGCGGTCGTGTCGCAATCGAAGGAGCTTCCGCCGGAGCCGCTCTGGTCCTGAGCCGCCTCGACCACGGGGACATCGTCCCCCCGGACGGCCGTCTGGAGGATGTGGTTAGACCCTCCGTCGAGGATGATGTCCGTGGTGTTCAGGAATCGCCCGATGCAGGCGGTCGTCTGGATGTCGTCGCCGCCCCGGCCGCTCTGCGAGATACCGTTGGGGCCGGCGCAGATCCTGTTGGCCGCGCATCCGCCCGCGGGCCCGACGAGGTCATCGCCGGACGGATTCGTCTCGAGGAGCCCATTGGCACCCGGGCTGATGACCACCGACGTCGCGGCCAGGCCGCTGTTGCCCACGTTGCTGGTCTGGACGTCATCGCCGCAACGCCCGCTCTCCGGAACGCCATTGGCACCCACCTGGATCTCGTTCCCGAGGATCATGTCGTCCTCGGCGGTGTTGGTGTTCAGGTTGGCGTTGCCGCCCGGGCTGATCACCACCGCTTCATTGCCGAATACGAAATTGTTGTTGTTCTCGGAGATCAGCGCGACGTTGTCCGAGACCCCGTCAACGCAGTTCGAGTTCGTGGCGCAGGGCATTCCCGCCTTGAGGCCGGTCGCGCAGGCCCCCGCCACGCACTGGTCGGAGTCCGGGGGCGCCATGGTTCCCGTCGGGAACGTGGTCCGGCGAACGCGCACCACGGCGCCTTCGGGGAAGCCGAGGACCGGCGGGTTTTGCGTGATGTTGTTGGCGGTTGTCACCAGCAGGTCGGTGCGGGCCAGAACGTCGATGAGGGGAACGGTGGGATTGGACATCATGCTGAAGCGCGGGACGATCTGGTTCACCATGGCCACGGAGGTCGGGGTTCCGAGGCCGCCCGCGAGGATGAGGAAGTTCGTCACCTTCTGGGACTTCACTCTCGTTCCGGCGAAGGACCTATCGATCCCGAGCGGCGCCCGGCCGCTCTCGATCAGCAGGCAGGCGGAGGTTCCGATGAGGGCGAAACCGATGGAACGCCAGAAACGCATACGTGACATGAAAAACCCCCTCATCCCCTAAGCCGCAAGGGGTTCGGTTCGGGATTCGAGACGGCGCGCACCGGGAGACCCCGCAGGCGCTGCACGCTCCAGTAGCAAATGTGGTGATCCCTCGACGGCGCGTGGTGATCGCTGACTGGCCCTTGGTGGTCCGAGGACGTGGACGACCGGAAGGACTTCGCAACCGCGCGCGATGTGGGCATTCCGCGACAGTTGCCATATCGGAGTATCTCACTCCCGGTCAGGAGATGCAAGCGGCACTCCAAATCGCATGACCCCCCGTTTTAGCTCTGCTTTTTCCTTCCGGTTGGCCGGCTCTGCACCCGGCGTCCTGCCGCCCATGGGTTCTCACGGCCGCCA
>JBGPLH010000077.1:0-11183 GCA_041486365.1 Thermodesulfobacteriota bacterium
AGGCCCGCCTCCGCCAGGATCTTCGCGTGCTCGTCGTCGATGAGGCCCACGGAGAGGCAGGTGCCGATCTGCCAGGTGGTCTTGATCCGGCGGATGAGATCCGCGAGCTTCCTCGTCCGCTCGAGCGTGGGTCCGCGTCCCGAGAGCACCATGCAGTAGCGCGTGGCGCCGGCGCGCCAGGCGGCCTCGGCCTCCGCGAGGATCTCCTCGTCGGACTTCATCGCGTACTTCTGGATCGGCGCTTCGGAGTCGCGGGACTGGGAGCAGTAGCCGCAGTCCTCCGGGCACAGCCCGTTCTGCACGTTGTTCAGGATGTGGACCATGACCTTGCGCCCGAAGTGCCGCCGCCTGGGCTCGAAGGCGGCCTGGAGGAGCGGGAGCAGCTCCACGTCCTCGCCATCGAGGATCCAGCGGGCCTCGGATGCGGTCGGGGGGATGTTCTCGAGTGCGCGGCTCGCGAGGGACTGATAGATGGGATCGGAGGTCCCGCGCCCGGCGCGGGCCGACAGGGTCTGATGTGTTTCCATGGCGCGGGAGGATAAAGGGGCCGCGGGCGATTGTCAATCTGTGTTCCCAAACAGGTTGACAAGCAGGCCGTCGGGCCCCCCTCGCCGACCGGGGCGATGCGGACGCTGCCTCCCCGCCCGAAGGCTTCCGGCGGTGATCAAGCGCCCCGCCCCTCGGCCGATAAGGGATCAAGACCGATTGACACCGACCCGGGGCCACCCTAGCATGGGACCCATCCTCACTCGGGAGCGTGACATGCCCAGCCGGAAAAACCGCGCGCTGCTCGTCCTGGCGATCCTGGTGATCGCGCAGGGGGCGCTGTCCTCGGCCTGGGCCGTCTCCCGCTGCGTCGCGGGCGTCGATTGCGGGGCCATGGCTTCCTCGCCCTGCGCCATGGCTTCCCACATGGCTCCCCACACGGCGCCCTGCGAAGACATGTCCGCGGACTGCGGCCGGGCCGCCATTCCCAAGGTCCTCTGCGAGGAAGGCTGCGCGCGCGTCTTTTCGAAAGCGCCCGCCGTCATCGCGCTCGCTCCCGACGCGCCCCCGGCTTCGGCCGCCGGCGTCCTGATCGTTCTCCTCATCGATGCGCCGCGGGCATCCCTCGCCTCCGGCGCGGCCCTCGCGCCGTCCTCGCGCGGAAGACCCGCGCTCTGGCTCACCACCCATTCGCTCCTGATCTGATCCCTCGCACCGCGTGAACGGACGCGTCGGCGATCGAGGCGCCCGTCCGTGCCGCGCCCGTGATCTTCCTTTTAGAGACACGTGAAGCCGACCCCTCCGGGAGATCCCGGCGGGCCGGCGCGAGGTGATCCATGACGCGAGCCCGCTGGACCGCGCCCCGCGCGATGCTCCTGATCCCCGCGCTTCTCCTCCCCTTCCCCGCGCACGCCGGGGAGGAGGCGCCCGTCCTGCCACTCGATGCGGCCGTCGCCGAAGCCCTCCGGGTCAATCCCGAGGTCCAGGCCGCCGAGCACGCATGGCGCGCCGCCGCCCACATCCCCAAACAGGTTTCGGGGCTCGACGATCCAACGCTCTCCTATGAATCCTGGAACACCCCGAACGCGCTCACCTTCGATCGCGCCGAGAGCAACATCTACTCCGTGGGGCAGAAGATTCCCTTCCCCGGGAAGCTCGGCCTGCGCGGAAAGGCGGCGCGTCTTTCCGCCGAGGCCGAGGAGCAGCGCTTCGCGCAGAAGCGCCTGGAGGTCGCCGCCAAGGTCACGGCGGCCTACGCGGATCTCGTCCAGGCGGAGCGCGATCTCGAGATCGTCCGGCGTTACCGGGAGCTGGCCCGGGCGCTGTCCGACTCGGCGCGGGCCCGCTACGAGGCGGGCGAAGCGGCGCAGCAGGACGTCATCCAGGCGGACCTCGCGCGCACGCGCCTGGAGACGGAGCTGAACGATCTGGACGAGACGCGAATCGGCGCGCTCGCCCGCCTCAACGCACTCCTCGACCGGCCCCAGGCGTCGGCCGCGCGCGCGTCGGCGGACCTCCCGGTGAAGCCCATCGCCGTCCCCGTGGAAGCGCTCGAGGCCAGGGCCACCGAGCAGCGCCCCGCCGTGCGCGCCGCCTCGCTCGAGGTGGATCGCGCCGAGACGGAGCAGCGGCTGGCGCGAAGGCGCTACCTCCCCGACTTCGAGGTGCGGGGCAGCCGCTGGGTCAACCGGGGCGCCGACGACGGCTACGGCGCCATGCTCGTCGTGAACGTCCCGTGGGTCTGGCGGGGAAAGCACGACGCGGCCAATGCCGAGGCCCGTGAGCGGGCCCGAGGGGCGCAGGCGATGCTGCGCTCCGAGAGGAACGTGGCCGCCGGCGGCGTGCGCGAACTGTACGCCCGGGCCGATCGCGCGCGGCGAAACGCCGATATCGTGCGCACCGCCCTTCTCCCCCAGGCACGCCTCGCCTTCGAATCGTCGCTGGCGGGCTACGGCGTCGGCGAGAACGACTTCCCGAGCGTGCTCGATACGTTCGAGGGCCTCCTGTACCTCGAGACCCAGGCCGTGAACGAGGTCGCGGCGTTCCACCGCAGCCGCGCCGGCCTGGAGGAGATGGTCGGGGAGCCGATCCCTTGAAGCACTTCCATCGATGGAGCGACCCATGGCGCCACACATGACACGCGCACTTTTCATGATCATGGCCGCCGCACTCTTCGCGCTCGCGCCCCTCGCCTGCGATCGCGCGGGCGATGGCCGCGGCGGGAGCGCCGGCCCACGCGAGCAGGCCACCGGATACCACTGCCCCATGCACCCGAAGTACCACAGCGACAAGCCGGGGAAGTGCGCCATCTGCGGCATGACCCTCGTGCCCGACGCGGCCGCCGGGCAATCCTCCGCGCCGGCGGCGGGCGGATCGGAAGGACAGGGCGGACAGGCGCCGCAGGGCATGGCCGGGATGCCGGGTATGAATCACGGCGGCGGCGGCATGACCGGCGCCCCGGGCGCGCCCACGGCGGAGACGGCCGGGACCATCACCGTCTCCCCCGAGAAGCAGCAGCTCATCGGCGTGCGGATCGTTCCCGTGGAGCGCCGCGACATCGTCCACGAGATCCGCACCGTGGGCCGCGTGGAGGTGGACGAGCGATCCGTCGCCCATCTGCACACGAAGGTGGAGGGGTGGGTCGAGAAGCTCTACGTGAACACCACGGGCCAGCGCGTGCGGCGCGGCGATCCGCTCTACGAGGTCTACAGCCCGAAACTGCTCTCCGCGCAGCAGGAGTACCTGATCGCGCTTCGGGGGCGGAAGGCGCTGGAGGGGGCGTCGCTCCCCGAGACGCGGGCGTCGGGAGAGGCGCTGGTCGAGTCCGCGCGTCGGCGCCTGGAGCTCTGGGACGTGCCGGAGAGCACGATCCGCGCGCTCGAACGGACGGGACGGCCGGCGAAGATGCTCACCTTCTACAGCCCCGTCGACGGCGTCGTTCTCGAGAAGATGGCCGTCGAGGGGCTCCGCGTGGATCAGGGAACCGATCTGCTCACCGTCGCCGATCTCTCGCGCCTCTGGATCCTCGCGCAGGTCTACGAGTACGAGCTTCCCTTCGTGCACGAGGGGCAGGAGGCGACGGTCTCGCTCTCCTATCTCCCCGGCCGGACCTTTGACGGGAAAGTCCTCTACGTCTACCCGACGCTCGACGAGAAGACACGCACCGTGAAGGTGCGGATCGAGGTCCCGAACCCCGACGCCGCCCTCAAGCCGGGCATGTTCGCGGACGTGGGCCTCCGGAGCGTGATGCGCGGCGTGCTCGCCGTGCCCGACAGCGCGATTCTCGACTCGGGCCTGCGCCAGGTCGTGTTCCTGTCGCTCGGCGACGGGCGCTTCGCACCGCGCACGGTGAAGACCGGCCGCAAGGCGGAAGGCGCCACGGAGATCCTCTCGGGGCTGGACGCGGGCGATCGCGTGGTGGCCGCGGCGAACTTCATGCTCGACGCCGAGAGCAAGCTCGCGGAGGCGGCGGGCGGGACGGGACACGCGGGGCACGGGAGCGCTGCAAAGCCGGAGGGGAAATGATCGAGCGAGTGATCGAGGTCTGCACGCGAAACCGCCTGCTGGTGATCCTCGCGGTGGCCTTCCTCGTGGCGGCGGGCCTCTGGTCCATGCGCCGGGTGCCGCTGGATGCGATCCCGGACCTGACCGACGTGCAGGTGATCCTCTACACCAAGTGGGAGGGGCGCAGCCCCGACCTCGTCGAGGACCAGGTGACCTACCCGATCGTGAGCGCGCTCATCTCGGCGCCGCGGGTGCGCGTCGTGCGGGGGCTCTCCGACTTCGGCTTCTCCTACGTGTACGTGATCTTCCAGGACGGGACGGATCTCTACTGGGCGCGCAGCCGCGTGCTCGAGTACCTGAAGCAGATCGCCTCCCGCCTGCCGGAGGGCGTCTCGCCCGTGCTCGGGCCCGACGCCACGGGCGTGGGGTGGGTCTTCCAGTATGCACTCACGGACGAGACGGGGCGGCACGACCTCGCGGAGCTTCGAAGCTTCCAGGACTGGACGCTGCGCTACTGGCTCGCCTCGGTGCCGGGCGTGGCGGAGGTCGCGAGCGTCGGCGGCTTCGTCAAGGAATACCAGGTGCAGGTCGATCCCAGGCGGCTGCTCGCATACGGGATCCCCCTGTCCGAGGTCATCGCGAAGATCCGCGCGGGCAACAACGACGTGGGCGGGCGCGTGATCGAGGGAGCGGGAACCGAGTACATGGTCCGGGGCCGGGGCTACCTGCGGGGCGTCGCGGACCTCGAGCAGGTTCCCGTCGGCGCGGTGAACGGCACGCCGATCCGCGTGGCGGACGTGGCCCGCGTGACCATCGGCCCCGCCATGCGCCGTGGCGTGGTGGACCTGGACGGTCGCGGCGAGGCCGTGGGCGGCGTCGTCCTCATGCGTTATGGCGAGAACGCGCTCAACGTGATCCGGGCAGTGAAGCAGAAGATCCGCGAGGTGTCCGCCGGGTTCCCGGAGGGCATGAAGCTCGTCGTCACCTACGACCGATCGACGCTGATCCATCGGGCCATCGATACGCTCCGGCGCACACTCATCGAGGAGATGGCCATCGTGAGCCTCGTGATCGTGGTCTTCCTGTTCCACCTGCGCTCCTCGCTCGTCCCGATCATCGTGCTGCCCATCGCGGTCGTGATCGCGTTCATCCCCATGTACTACTTCCGCGTCACCTCGAACATCATGTCGCTCGGCGGGCTGGCCCTCGCCATCGGCGTGCTGGTCGACGCGGCAATCGTCATGGTCGAGAACGCCTACCGCCATCTCGCCGAGGGGGGCGCGGCGGCGATGCGGGACCGGGAACGGACGATCCTGCGGGCCTCGCAGCAGGTGGGCCGGTCGATCTTCTTCTCGCTGCTCATCATCGTGCTCTCCTTCCTCCCGGTGTTCCTGCTGGAGGCGCAGGAGGGCAGGCTCTTCCGTCCTCTGGCCTTCACGAAGACCTCGGCCGTGGCGGCTTCCTCCGTGCTCGCCATCACGCTGGTCCCCGTGCTCATGATCTTCTTCCTGCGCGGGCGCTTTCGCCCGGAGCGGGACAACCCTGTCTCGCGCTTCTTCATCCGGATCTACGAGCCCCTTCTCCGGGGCGCGTTGCGCCGGCGCCGGCTCGTCCTCACGCTGAACGTCCTCGTCGTGGTCGCGGTGATCCCCTTCCTCGGAAGAATCGGCCGGGAGTTCATGCCGCCGCTCAACGAGGGGACGATCCTCTACATGCCGACCACGCTTCCGGGGATATCGATCACGGAGGCGTCGCGGATGCTGAGCCTCCAGGACCGGATCCTGCGGACCTTCCCCGAGGTGGAGCGTGTCTTCGGCAAGATCGGACGCGCGGAGACGGCGACCGATCCCGCGCCCCTGTCCATGGTCGAGACGATCATCACGCTCAAGCCGAAGGAGAAGTGGCGCCCCGGGATGACCTGGGAGAAGCTCACGGCGGAGATGGATGGAAAGCTCCGGTTTCCGGGCTGGCCGAACATCTGGTGGATGCCGATCCAGACGCGCCAGGAGATGCTCACCACGGGGATCCGGAGCGCCGTGGGCGTCAAAGTGCTCGGGAAGGACCTTCACCAGATCGACGAGATCGGAAAGCGGATCGAGGGCGTCCTGCGGGGGGTCCGGGGGACGCGCAGCGTGATCGCCGAGCGCGTGCACGGGGGCTACTTCCTCGACTTCGACGTGAAGCGGGAGGCGGCCGCGCGCTACGGGCTTGGCGTGGGAGAGGTCGAGGACGTGATCGAGACGGCCATCGGCGGGATGACCGTCACGACCACCGTGGAAGGGCGCGAGCGATACCCCGTGAGCGTTCGCTACCCGAGGGAGCTGCGCGACGACCCGGAGCGGCTCGGGCGTGTGCTCGTCGCCGCGCCGGGCGGCGCCCAGGTCCCGCTCGCGCAGCTCGCGGACATCCGGCGCAGCGAGGGGCCGCCCATGATCCGGGACGAGAACGGCTCGCTCGCCGGGTACGTTTTCGTGGACGTGACCGGGCGCGATCTCGGCGGCTACGTCGAGGACGCCAAGCGCGTCGTCGCCCGGGAGGTGAAGCTGCCGCCGGGGACCGCGCTCGCATGGAGCGGCCAGTACGAGTACCAGGTCCGCGCGAAGGAGCGGTTGAAGCTCCTGATGCCCGCGGTGCTCTTCTCGATCTTCGTCCTGCTGTACATGACCTTCCGCTCGGCCTCGGAGGCGTCCATCGTGATGCTCTCGGTGATCTATGCGATGGTCGGCGGCGTGATCCTGCAGTTGGTGCTCGGGTACAACTTCAGCGTGGCCGTCTGGGTGGGCTACATCGCGCTCTACGGCGTTGCCGTGCAGACCGGCGTGATCATGGTCGTGTACCTGCACGAGGCCCTCGACCGGCGCCTCGAGGCGGGCCCCGTGACGATCGAGGACATCCGCCGGGCGACGCTGGAGGGCTCGGTGCTGCGGCTCCGGCCCAAGCTCATGACGGTGTCGACCGTCATGCTGAGCCTCCTGCCGATCATGTGGAGCACCGGGACCGGATCGGACGTGATGAAGCCCATCGCGGCGCCGATCCTGGGTGGGATGATCACGTCCACGATCCACGTGCTGATCATCACGCCGCTCATCTTCGCCATCATGAAGGAACGGGCGCTCCGGAAGGGAACCTTGAAGGCATCGGGAATGAACGTATGATCTCGGCGGCCCGGCGGGCACCCGGCCGTTGTCGCACCCTCGCTCCGGCGATCGCCGGGGAGGGACACACAACCCTGGAGGAATTTATGAAGCGTCTCATCCAAGTCATCGCGCTCGCGTTGTTTGCGGGCGCCCTCGTCGCCGCGTCGCCCGTTTTCGCGGCGGAAGCGACCCTCAAGACGGACGACGACATCGTCTCGGCCATCCAGGCCAACACGCCCGAGAAGCACCTGGAGATCGCCGCCTGGTACACGGCCAGGGCCGCGGACGAGAAGAAGCAGGCCGAGGAGCACAAGAAGATGGCGCATGCCTACATGGGCTCCAAGGCCACCTACGCCGACCAGATGCACAAGCACTGCGACGCCCTGGTGACGCTCCACGAGAAGACGGCGTTGCAGTACGAAAAGCTCGCGAAGGAGCATGAGGTGGCTGCGGGTGTGACGAAGAAGTAGCAAGCGGGGGGAGGCGCAACGTCGCCCGCTGGGGGTACTCTGGGCCGGGGGGATCCATCCCCCCGGCGATTTCCGGGGATGAAGCGATGGCGGCGCGGCTCCACCTGAGCAAGACGCGGTATCTCGCGGGCAGGCAGTGCGGCAAGCGGCTCTGGCTCGCGGGCCACGCTCCCACTCTGGCCACCCCCGTCGATGCGGCCCAGCAGGCGATCTTCGACAACGGCCACGAGATCGGCCGCCTGGCCCACAAGCTCTTTCCCGGCGGCGTCCTGGTGGATGAGCCCCTTCACCGATTCGACGCGGCCCTGGCCCATACGCGGCGCCTCCTCGACCGCGCAAACGTCCCCGCGATCTTCGAGGCCGCGTTCCTGCACGAGGGCGTGCGAATTCATGCCGACGTGATCGAGCGGCTGCCGGACGGCGCCTGGGGCCTGCGGGAGGTGAAGTCCTCCACGGGCGTCAACGACGTCCACCTCGAGGACGTCGCCATCCAGACCTTCGTGCTCCGGGGCTGCGGGCTCCGCGTTCCCTCCGTCGAGATCGTCCACGTGAACACGGCCTACGTGCGCGGCGACGGCGGGATCGACTGGCCGCGCCTGTTCACGCGGACCGACGTGACGGCGCGGGTCGAGGCGCTCATGGCGGACGTGCCGGCGCGGGTCGCCGCCATGCACGCCGTCCTGGCCCGCGAAGAGGCGCCCCCGATCGAGCCTTCACCGCATTGCCGAAGTCCCTACCTCTGCCCCTTCTGGGAGCACTGCACCCGGGACCTCCCGGAGGACTGGATCGACGTCCTCCCGAGGCTCACGCTTGACCGCTTCCAGGCGCTCCGGCGCGCGGGCGTCCTCCGGATCCCGGATATCCCCGAGGACTTCGCCCTCTCGCCCGCGCAGGCGCGCATTCGGGACGTCCTGCGCGCAGGCCGGCCCTTCGTCTCGAAGGGCCTCGCGCGCGCCATCGAGGCCTTCGCCCCGCCCTGCGGGTACCTCGACTTCGAGACGATGAACGCCGCGATCCCCCTCTATCCGGGCACGCGTCCCTACGAGCGGATCCCCTTCCAGTGGTCGCTGCATCGCCTCGAGGCCACGGGCGCCCTGCCCCATGAAGCATTCCTCGCCGACGGCCCCGCGGATCCACGACGCCCCTTCGCCGAGGCGCTGATCCGCGCCGCGGGCGACCTGGACATCCCCGTCATCGTGTACTCCTCCGCGGAGGCGAGCGTGATCGAGGAGCTTGCGTCCGCGCTTCCCGATCTCGCGGAACCGCTCAGGCTCCTGCGCGGCCACCTGCGCGACCTACTCCCGGTGGTGCGCGAACATGTGTATGAGGCCGCCTTCGGCGGCTCCTACTCTCTCAAGGAAGTCGCGCCGGCACTCTCGCCGGGCTTCGGCTACGGGGATCTCGCGGGCGTCGTGGAGGGCCGTATCGCCTCGGCGGCCTTCGAGCGGATCGCGCGGGGCGAGGCGCCACCGGCGGAGGAGACGCGTCTGCGGCGGGAGTTGCTCGAGTACTGCGCTCGGGACACGCTGGCTCTCGCGGCGCTGCACCGGGCGCTCAGGGAGTTGGCGGCGCCGCGTGATTGAGGCCGCCCGGAGGTCCTCCGCGGAGCGGGGGCCGACCGATGTCCGTGCGAGCGCGGCCTTCCCGATCCAGGGTGATGCTCCGCGACAGGGACGGCTCGCCCTCCTGGATCGCGACCGGCCGCCGCGCCTTCGGGAGGGCGAGCGTACACGCGAGCCGAACCACGGGAACGTCCACCGCCGCGAGGCCGAAGGCGCGCGCTGCGCAGGCGAGCCGTGTGCCCGTGGAGACGCGGGACGCGCTCAATGCGTCTTTCTCTTCGCAACCCGCCGAATGCTCGCCTTCTTGCCCGCGGCCCTCGCCTTCGCCGCCTTCGGCCTCGCGGCCCCTGCCTTGCGCCCCCGGCTCTTCGCGTCAAGGCTCAGCACCTCCTCGAACGCGTCCTCGAGGTAGCCCTTGAACCTCTCATGGTCCGGGATCGCCTCCGGGTCGGTGGCGATGCCGATGTCGAACCGGTCCACATAGCTGAAGAGGGCGACGGACAGGGGGACCTTCTCCGTGACCGGCGCGAAGGGGATGATCGCCTCGATCTTCCTTCCCACGATCCAGCGCCGCTTGGGCGTGCCCGGGACATTCGTGCAGATCAGGTTCACATTGCCCGCCGTGCTCGCCACGACGGCGCGGAAGACGAAGGTGGGCATGGCCGTGATGAACCGCGCGAGGTAGGGGTACATGGCACCCCGCCGGTCGCCCTTCGCCCGGCCCGTGTGCTGCTGGATGATCGCCAGCCGGCGCCGGGGATCCTTCTCCCCCACGGGGAGGTTGATGTTCAGGAACCCGAGGCGGTTGCCCAGCGCGTCCCGATCGTGATCGGTGCGGAGATTCATCGGGACCATGGCGCGCAGCGTCTCCACGGGCACGCCGCGCTTGGCGTGATAACGCCCCACGGCGCCCGACAGGGCCGTGAGCACGAGGTCGTTGATCGTGGCGCCGATGGCGTCGTGCACGCGCCGCAAGTCCTTGATCGAAACGCTCATCCGGTCCATCCGCCGCGCGAGACCGGCCGCGCCCTCGGCGATCGGATCCGCGATCTTGCTCTTCCCCAGGTCCTGCAGGAGGCCGATGGTGCCGCGGGCGGTAGACACCGCTTTTCCCGCGGTGCGCATCGGATGGATCATGATCTCCTTGGCGAAGCCCATGGCCTGGCCTGCCGTCGCGAGGACGTCGCGGGCGATTTCCGTGCCGTCGTCCACCACCTCGACCAGGAACGAGCGAGGTCCCCGCTCCCGGCGGATCACCCGGGGCACCGGGGGCAGTCGTCGGCTGGCCTTCGCGCTCATCTCCGTGAAGGTGTCCAGGAGCGAGAGGGATCCCACACCATCCACCATCGAGTGATGCATCTTGTTGAGAATGGCCCCTTTGCCCCCCTTCAGCCCCTCGAACACGTAGGTCTCCCACTGCGGCCTCGCCCGGTCGAGCGGCGTCGCCATGATCTGCGAGACCATCTCGAAGAGAGTCTCCTCGTCCCCCGGCGCGGGCAGGGCCTCTCGCCGCAGATGGTAGTCGATGTCCATGTGCTCATCCTCGACCCACTCGGGCAGCATGAAGCGCATGGGCGGATCCACGACCTTCTCGCGCAGGCGGCGCGTGACCTTCACCGCCCGCTCCGTGGCCGCACGGTACTTTGCCGCGTCGGGAGGCGCGTTCAGGATCATGAGTCCCCCGACCGTCGAGCGAAGACCGGGAGAGAGCTCCTCCGCGTACCAGAAGGAAGCATCCGTGGGAAGCATGCGACGCCCGCCAGAATGGCTTTCCGGCACCGCCTTCGAAACCTTGGGGGTCCTGGGTGCCATGAGAAACCTCCTTACGCCTTTCTGGTCCTGCTCTTTCGGCGCGGCCCGGCACGCCGCCCGTCGAGGTGCAGCACCTCCTCGAATGCGTCCTCCAGGTGCGCCTTCATCTTCTCGTGGTCCGGGATCGCCTCCGGGTCCGTGGCGATCCCGATGCCGAGCTTGTCCACGTAGGAGAAGAGCGCGATGGCGAGCGGGCACTTCTCCATCACGGG
>JBGPLH010000078.1:0-11072 GCA_041486365.1 Thermodesulfobacteriota bacterium
GAAGGCCACCGTGGCCGTCAACATGTACATGATCACCACCTGCAGCCTGACGGCCACGAGTGGCGACGCGCCGCCGAGAATCTGGCCCGTCATGACACCGGGAAGATGGACGATCCCCACCGTCATGAGGCCGTTCACGGTCGGGATCAACGCGGCGCGGAGCGAGGCCCGCACGGCGCTCCGCGAGGCCCGGGAGGACGTCGCGCCCAGCGCCAGGAGCGCATCGATCTCGGGGCGCCGGGCCCGGACCTCGCCCGCCAGCCGCTCGGCCGCCAGGGCGGCGCCGTTCATCGCGTTGCCAATGATCATCCCGGCCAGGGGGATGACCACGCGAGGCTCGTACCAGCGCGGCACTCGCAGAACGAGCTGCGTCACGAAGAGAAGCACCGCGATGGAGCTCGTGGTGAGCGCGAGGAAGGTGATCGGAAAGATTCCCACGAGCGGGGAGGGGACGCGCCGGGACGCGGTGCGGGCCGCCACGGCGAGCATCACGGCCAGGACCCCGAGGACCACGAGCGCCCGATCGAGGAGGAAGATCGCGCCGAGGACGTAGCCCACGAGAAGGAGCTGGATCAAGGTGCGAAGCGCGCCGATCACCAGGTCCCGCTCCAGGCCCAACCGCGCGCGTCGGGAGAGCGCGATGGTCGCCAGGATGAGGAGCCCGCAGACGAGGAGCCCCGTGACGGGAACGGAGGTGACCCCCGGGGCGCTCATCGGAGGATCTCCGGGGCGAGGCCGACCGCGGCCAGGCGGCCCACCTGCAGGCGCAGCGCGTGCGTGGCGATCCCCCGCGCTTCGCTGAGATCGTGGGTGACCAGGACCAGCGTGAGGCCCCGCGAGGTGCGCAGCGACGAGAGGGTCTCGAGCAGACGGGAGGCAGAGGTGGCGTCGAGGGCCGAGGTGGGCTCGTCCAGGAGAAGCGCCTCGGGCGCACAGGCGAGCGCCCGGGCCACGCTCACGCGCTGCATCTCGCCGAGCGACAGGCGGTCCGTGGCCCGATCGAGGAAGGAAGCACCGAGGCCCACGTCGTCCAGCAAGCCACCCCAGGAAGCTTCCGGCCAGGACTCCTGGGTGCCCCCGTGGTCGCCCCCGAGCCCCACGGCAAGCGCGAGGTTGTCGCGCACGGTGCCCGGGAACAGGAACGGAACCTGGAACACCATGCCGACCCGGCGCCGGAGGGCGAGCGGCGAGAGGGTCGCCAGCGGGCGCCCGTCGATCCCGATGGCGCCGGAGGATGGGTCATCGAGACGGTTCAGGAGACGCAGCAGAGTCGTCTTGCCCGATCCCGAGGGGCCGGTGACGGCGAAGGCCGAGCCGTCGGGAATGGTGAGCGTGATGTCTGTGAGGACCGGCCGTGGCGTACCTCCGGCCTCGGGGGCCCGGAGCTTGGTCACCTCGACGAGATCGAAGCGGGGCATGGGGTGGGGTCCAGGGTGAACGAACGCCCGGGAGTATCGCCCGGGCGTCTGGGGAGTCTGCTCTAATTTGACATAATATCCCTTATCAGGATCACGGCCCTATCTCCAGATCAAGGGGCAGAACCTTCTGGAAGACCTTACCGCGATCATCCCCCGACCGGCCCCGGGCCCCGCTCCTGATAAGGGGGGTCGGTACCATTCTCGATCGCGCCTACTTCTTCTCCACCGCGATGGGCCGCGTCGTCACCTTCAGGTCCGAACCAGAGGGTAACCCCGCCGCGGCCATGGGAAGGCCCATCGCGCGCGCCTGCTCTGGGAACTCTGCGGCGACCGTCGCGTAGATGGCCTGGGCCTCCGACTTCCGGCCCTGGCGCTCGAGGATCCGGCCCCGGCCGAGAAGCCCTTCGAGCTTCCACTCGGGCGACGGCACCGCCATGAGCGCCGTCCAGGCATTCAGCGCCTCCTCCACCTGTCCCTGATCCTCCAGCGATCCGGCCAGAGCGCTCTGCGCGAAGGGGCGCGCGGGATCGTTCGCGCCGAAGCCGGCGAGCGCCGCCCGGAGCAACGGCACGGCACGGTCCGGGCTGGCGGCCTGAAGGTAGGCGTTCCCGGCGAGGTAGTTCGCCATCGCCCCGGGGCGCGTGCCGGGGAACTCCCTGGCGACCTGCTCGATGGCCTGGGCCTTCTCGATCTGCACCTCCGGGTCCGCCGGAGCCGGCGGCGGCGCGCCCGGCTCGCCGGGCGGGAAGAACACCTCCCGCCAGCCGGCATACGCCTGACCGAGCTTCTCGCGGGCCAGGTCGGCCTCGTTGGAGCGGAGGTACCAGAGGATACCGCCGCCGCCGAGGGCGAGGACGATCGCGACCAGGATCGAGAAGAAGAACACCTCCCGCCCTTCCACGATCTCCTGAACGTGCTCGGCAATCGTCCGGACCTCCTCCTCCGGGGTAACCGGGCGATGGGAAGCCAGGGACTCGCGAAGCGGCTTGTCGGGCTTGAGCGTCTTGGCCAATCCTTACCCCATGTCCGGATAAGCCCGGCAACCCCCGGGGGCGGGTCCGGAACGCCCGCCCCCGGGGCGCCTCATTCGTAGAGCGACACTTGGACCGGGTGATCTAGGATGCTCATATAGGGCTTCTCGGCCCCGGGCTTATAGTTGGACGGATAGAAGTGATAGAAGTACACCGTGTAAATCCCCCGACCCACGTTCCCCCATTCGACGAAACGGCCGCCGGCCAGAGGCGTGGCGCCCTTGATCCACCCGCGTTCCGGCTCATTGTCGTCTCCTTTGTAATAGCCGGGCTCTCCCGAATCATTCGAGTCGTCCCGGAAGACGCCGCCGAGCTTCGTATCGAAGCTCTTCGGCCGACGCACGGTGTAGAAGAGACCACCCGCCCCGATCGAGGTGGCGTCGATGCCGTAGTAGCCCCCTTCCGAGGTCTCCTTGTTGAGCGCCATTTCGTCCGGGCTCGTCTTGCCCGCAATGTCGTACCAGCGGTCGGGGTGCGTGGACACGAAGAGCTTCACGCCCTTGTCCGGCGGGTAGTTGAAATCGTGCGAAACATCCAGCTCCTGGCGCGAGAACAGCCACGAAGGACGCACCGGCAGGTTGATCGGAACCGGCCACTCGATCCAGTCGGGATAGAACACGGAGTTCACGGTGGCCCCGGGGCTCGGGAGTTTCCAGAGAAGCTGGAGGTTGTTCTTCATCACCCGAAGATCCCGCACCGGGCCTTCCTTGTACCCGAAATACTTGACGAGGAAGTTCTTCTCGTTGCGGTTGAACTCGCTCGAGAATCCCAGCGTGTAGCCCCGCCGCAACTTGAGCAGGACGCGCACCTTGAGCCGGTCGAAGTGGTTGACGTCATCCCCCCCCGCCGCTTTCTTCACCACGAGGTGATTGTAGTCGAGGCCCGACGTGCTCTTGAGGAAACCGAGCTCGTAGTTCTGCCCGATCGCGAGCCCTCCTTCGCCCACATCCTTGTACTTCATGTAACGTACCGGCGAGGGAGGCGGCGCCGAGGAGGCACTCGGGTATGACACCACGTACGCATAGCCCTTCGCACCCGTGAGAGGATCGGTGATCTCCACCGCGTACGCGCCCTTGGTGCCCGAGGGCCACGCGCTCTTTGGCACCTTTCCGCCGACGTCCCGGCCGAGGAAGACGATCTCGTCGTTCTCGTCGTACTTCCCCTTGTCCTCGTCGGGCACGACGCGCTTGCCGTGAACGATGACGAACTCGCCCCACTGGTTGCGCTCGTCCATCTGGTAGGGGATCGGCTGGAGCTTCCCGTTCTTCTCGGCGAAAACCCGGAGCTCCCCGTCGGTCGCCCCCAGAAGCTTGGGCGCATCCTCCCCCTTGATCACGATAGGATCGGCCGGGCGGGGAAAGGTCCCTTGGGCCGGGGGTACCATCGCCGGCGAGGCGGCTTCCCCGGACGGACCCGGCGGCGCGGGCGCCGGCGGCGGATCCGCGGCAAAGTTCCTGGCGACGGGCACGAGCACCAGGATCGCTACGAGCACTGCAAATAGATACCTGGCCGTATGATTGTTCATGGCAATGGCTCCTTGTTCACGACGGGCCGAGTCGCGTGCCTTACGACGAAGCCTTGCCCCTGCACCGGCCGCGTCCGGATGGGTACCCTCCGAACCAGTCGCTTCCGGCCTCCCGGCCTTCGGCCGGGTGTTTCCTCAGTCCTCCCGCCCCCTGCCCTTCTGCTCCTCCAGCTCCCGGTTCACGATCGCGGCGAGCTCTGCGGAAAAAAGGAAGAGGCTGGTGCACAGGTGCACGTAGATGAGACCCACGATCAGGGTTCCGAGCGACCCGTAGATCACGTTGTACTGCGCGACCGATCCCACGTACCAGGCGAACAGGCGCTTGGCACCTTCCCAGAGCAGCGCGCAGAGAAGCCCTCCGGCAAGGGCCGCAGGGGTACGGACCCGCCGGTTGGGGATGAACTTCAGGGCCCCCGAGAGCACGAGCGCCAGGAGGCCGAAAGGAAGGACGTAGGCTATCAGAAAATTACGCCCGATCCCAGCCCAGGCCCAGTGGGGAAGCCAGTGGGTCGCCAGGCGGTCCACGCCACTGGACAGGGCGGTCATGACAATGGCAAAGCCGAGGACGGCCACGGCGACCATGATCAGGAGGAGCGACACGAGCTTGGAACGCAGGAAGCCCCGCTGCGCGCCGAAGACCCGATTCAGCGCCTGGTGGACCGCGCCGAATACCATCTCCGTCGTGAGGAGCAGCACCCCGAGCGCCACCCATCCCATCGTCCCCGCGTGCCGGAGCAACGTGACGACCTGCTCCGCGAAGGCCGGCGGCATGAAGGGAAAATAGTTGCGCAGGTTCTCGATCACCGTCCCGGTAAGGTCCCCTGCCGGGCGCAGGAGGAGCGCCAGGGACGAGATCACGAGCACGATGGCCGGCACGAAGGAGAGCAGCGTGAAGTAGGAGATCGCCGCGGCCAGCTGCGTGCAGCCGTCCGCGCGGAACCGGGAAAGGGCGGCCCCGAGGATCCGCAGCATCCACCTCAGGGTCGAGAGCCCCGGGACGGACACCGCCGCCCGATCCGCGCCGCTCTCGCCCCTCCCGCTCACGTCTTCCCTCCCCGGGCGCCCTTGCGCCTTCCGCGTCCCCTCCCCTCCTCCTTCCGGAACACGATCCGGATCGGGGTCCCCGCAAATCCGAACTCCTCCCGAAGCCGGTTCGCGAAGAAGCGCCGGAGGGAATCGCCCGGCTCCACGTTTCCGCGCCCGAACACGATGAAGGTGGGCGGGCGGGTCCTCACCTGCGCCACGTGGGTCACGCGAAACGCGCGCCGCGCCCCGCCGGCGGAGTCCTCGCTATCACGTCCGTGGAGCGTCTTGTGCAGCGCCGGCAACGGGATCGTCCGGCGATGCTCCGCGACCACCTGATCCACGACGTCGATCACCTTGGACACGCGCTGCCCCGTCTTCGCGGAGATCGTGATCACGGGGGCGTAGGACAGCGTCCGGAGCTGCTCGTGGATCGAGCTGGCCACGCGCCCGGCCGTGCGATCGTCCTTTTCCACGAGGTCCCACTTGTTCACGACGAACACGAGCGCCCGTCCCTTCTCGTCCGCAAGCGCCGCGATGCGCGCGTCCTGGTCCGTGAGGCCCGAGGCGGCGTCGATCACGACGACCGCCACGTCGCATCGATCGAGGCTGCGTAGCGCCATCACGACGCCGTACTTCTCCAGCCGCGCCGAGATACGCCCCTTGCGACGGATTCCGGCCGTGTCCACGAGGACGTAGGTGCGCCCCTCGTGGCGAAAGGTCGTGTCGATGGCGTCCCGTGTCGTCCCCGGGATCTCGCTCACGATGACCCGGGCGTAGCCGAGGAGCCGGTTCACGAGGGACGACTTGCCGACATTAGGGCGGCCGATCACCGCAATCCGCGCCTCGGCGTGCTCTTCCGGCTCGGGAGCGATCGCGGGGATCCGCGCGAGGATCGCGTCGAGGAGATCCGAGATACCTTCGCCATGCTCGGCAGAGACCGGAAAGACCTGCTCGGAGCCGAACCGGTAAAACTCCGCCGTGCGTGATTCGTGCGCGGGCGCGTCGACCTTGTTCGCCACGAGGAGGAAGGGCTTTCCGGAACGCCGCACCCGGTCGACGAGCGCTTCATCGGTCGGGGTGATTCCCTCTGCGGCGTCGAGCACGACGAGCAGGAGGTCCGCCTCCTCGATCGCGACGTCCCCCTGCTCGATCACCTGCCGAAGCAGCGCATCCCCGGCCCCCCTCTCTCGGGCGGGAGGCGCGAAGCCGCCGGTGTCGATCAGCGTGAACGCGCGATCGCGGTGGACGACCTCGCCGGTATTGATGTCGCGGGTCACCCCGGGCACGCTCTCGACGATGGCTTTGCGCGAGCGCGTGAGGCGATTGAAGAGCGTCGACTTGCCCACGTTGGGACGCCCGACGATCGCGACGATGGCGGCCATGGCCGTGTCCGGGGATGCGAGAGGGGGTAACCGGGGCCGGGCCGCCCGTCCTGGCCGGCCCCGGCCCCGGGCATTCTAACCGACGAACCTCCGTGGGGCACGCGCCCTCCACCGTGTGCGGGGGCACCCTTCGGTCCCCCCGCCCCCCCCGGCGTCCGCGGGGGGACCCTTCGGTCCCCCCTCCGGTCCGTCAGACGTCCCCGCAACCGGCCCAGTCGTCGCAAGGGCAGGTGTCAGAACGTGAACAGCTCGATCCCGCCCGACACATTGAGGGCCACGCCGGTGATGTACTTGGCCTTGTCCGAGCAAAGGAAGACGATGGCGTTGGCGATGTCCTCCGGCTCCCCTTCCCTGCCGAAAGCGGTGCGCTTGCGCATCCGGTCGTTCATCTCCTTGTTCACTGCGTCGGCCATCTTGAAGGCCTCGGAGCCGATGATGCCGGGCACGATGGCGTTCGCGGTGATGTTGTAGCGGGCCCCCTCCAGGGCCAGCGTGCGCGTGAGGCCGATCACGCCGATCTTCGTCGTCGAGTAGGAGGCCTGCCCGAAGCCTCCCATGATCCCCGCCACGGACGCCAGATTGATGATTCGCCCCCAGCCCCGCTCCTTCATGCCCGGCCAGACGGCCTGGGCGCAGTTGAAGGAGCCGGTGAGGTTCACCCGCAGGTCGCGCTCCCACAGCTCGATCGACTGCTTCTCGAAGCGCGCCACGTGGTCCACCGTTCCGGCGTTGTTCACGAGGATGTCGATGCGGCCCATCTCCTTCGACGCCCGCGCCACCCCATCGAAAACCCCCTGACGGTCCGTGACGTCCATCTTGATCGCCATGGCCCGGCGCCCCATCTTCCGGATGTCCTCGACCGTCTGCTCCGTGTAGACCACGCCCTGCGCCTTCATCACCTGCGCGAGCATGCTCTCCTGCTCGGTGCGCGTCGGGGTCTGATCGCTCTCCACCATGATGTCGGCAATCACCACGTCGGCGCCCACCTCGGCCAGAGCCATGGCGTCGGCGCGGCCCAGGCCGCGCGAGCCGCCGGTGACGAGCGCCACCTTCCCTTCCAGCAAGTTGTTCCAGGAGCTCACGTCGGTTCCTCCCTCTTCGGAATCGCTGTCGTTCGTCAGATGACCTTTTCCTCGCGCAGCTCCGCGATCGTGTCGCGGTCGTAGCCCAGCTCGGCCACCAGCACCTCCTCGGTGTGCTGGCCCAACTCGGGAGCCGTGGCGCGGATCTCGCCCGGCGTCGCGGAAAACTTCACCGGGAAGCCGATCTGGCGCTGGGGCCCGGTGCGCGGATCGTCCACCTCGATCACCATCTGGCGCGCGAGCGCCTGCGGGTGGGTCAGGGCCTCCCCGAAGGAGAGCACCGGCTCCACCATGAGGTCCTTGTCCGCGCAGTAGGAGGTCCACTCATCGAGCGTCTTCGACCGGAACAGGGCCTCCATCTCCCGCTCCGGCGCCTCCTGCTCCGATCCCTCCGCGTACTGAAGGGAAATGAGGTGCGGCTTCCCGACCGCCTTGCAGAATGCCTCCCAGAACTTCGGCTCCAGGGCGCCCATGGTCATGTGGCGGCCGTCCTTCGTCTCGTAGATGCGGTAGCACAGGTTGAGGCCGTTCAGCCGCGTCTCGCCCGGCCTGGGCTCCTCCTTGCCTCCCTCGGCGAAGTACACCGCCGCCGCGTGGGTAACCCAGGACAGGATCCCGTCGGTCATCGAGACGTCGACGAACTGCCCCTCCCCCGTGCGGTCCCGGTGATGAAGCGCCGAC
Source organism: Thermodesulfobacteriota bacterium (assembly GCA_041486365.1). Lineage (GTDB taxonomy): Bacteria > JAUYMQ01 > JAUYMQ01 > JAUYMQ01 > JAUYMQ01 > JBGPLH01. Next base: position 8,146 of record JBGPLH010000078.1, read on the forward strand.
AGGACCCCGATGGCGGCCATGAGCGCGCCGCCGCCGATGTCGCCGACCTGAACGGCGGGAATGACCGGTGGGCCGCCCTTCGGCCCGGTCATCGAGGCCGCCCCCGCGATCGCCATGTAGTTGAGGTCGTGCCCCGCGCGGTCGCGGTAGGGGCCCGTGGCGCCATAGCCCGACAGCGAGCAGTACACGATCCGGCGGTTGGCCTTGCGCGTCATCTCGTAGCCGACGCCCAGCCGGTCCATCACGCCGGGGCGGAACTGCTCGAGCACCACGTCGAACTTCTTCACCAGCTCGAGGAACAATGACGCCCCTCGCGGATGCTTGAGGTTCAGCGTGATGCTCTTCTTGTTGCGATTCAGCGCGTGGAACGCCGCGCTCATCTCGGCCATCAGGGGTGGCGTCCAGCGCAGATAGTCACCGCCGACCGGGTCCTCCACCTTCACCACGTCCGCACCCATGTCAGCGAGGAGCATCGTGCAGAAGGGCCCTGGAAGGAGCCTCGAGAGGTCCAGGATTTTCACGCCGGACAGCGGACCAGCCATCGTTCGGAACCTCTGGGCGGCCTCGGGGAGCAGCGGCCAAGAAAAGAGGAAGGAGGAGCCCGCGCCCCTCCTTCCTCCGTGGATGCGTCAGCCTCCGAGCACCTGCTGGAGCTTCATCGCGAGCGCCATGTTGCCCGCGACCTTCAGCTTGCCCGACATGAAGGCCATCTGGCCATTCAGCTTGCCCTGCGTGAGATCGACGAAGTCCTTGTCGCTGATCGTGATCGTGCAGCCGGCGTTGGCGGCGGCCCCGGACTTGGCCTCCGGCACCGTGCAGTCCACTGTCCAGGTCCCGCCCTGGTCGCCGGTGATGTTGAACTGGTAGACCGCGTTGATCGCCTTGGACTTGTCCGGGTTGCCCTTCAGGCGGTTGTTGATCTCCTCGAAGATCGAAGCGGGGTTCAGATCGGCCATCGTGGGACTCCTCCATGCAAAGGCGCGGCTTCACCGCGCCTGCGAGGGACCGCGCCTCCCTCCCCTTCCGGCGGAAAGGACGAGGAGGCGAGCCTTCCGGCGCGCGGCACCGGCTGAATTGGGTTGACGGGTGTGGAGCCGAAGGCGGTGGCCTTCGGGGGGATCACGCCCTTCCGCGCGGGGAGAGCCCCCGTGCGATTGACAGTTCAATCAACAGCTCGCGGATAAAAGCACGGCACCCCGGGGACTGTCAAGTGGACGCCGGGCCTACGCCTTGAAGGCTTCCTTTATCTCGGGCTTGGCCATCCCCACCGGCGCCAGGAAGAAGATCAAGGAAACGAGCCCAACGATTATTCGTGCCTTGCCGCTTTCGACTTCAAACCCTTCGACGCCTCCGGTGATGGCGAGCGCCAGAAGAACCACGCCGATGATCAGGTTGACGCCATTGAAGAGCGTTCGCCCCCACGACCGGAGCCTCCAGAGACCGAAGAAGACGAAGAGGCTCGCGATGCTCAGGATCGTGAGGGGCCCGATGATCTTGACCACGTCCCAGTCGTATTCCCAGAAGTGCCACGCGCTCCCACCCGCGTGCGGGTTGGATCCCGTCAGCACAGCAATGTTCACCACGGTGAAGAGCAGGCCGGTGAGCAAATTCAGAAGCGCGTTGAAGGTGACGACTCCAGGTCGTTTCATCGAGGATCTCCAGCCCCTCCCGGCGCTCCGATCCGCGGCCGCCGGCTGGGGTCAACGATGGGTGGGGTCCCGGGTCAGGAGGTCTCCCCCCGGAACAGCATCCGAGCCTTGCGGTTGAAGAAGAGGTAGAACATGCCGGGCACGAGCAGGATCGCGAAATAGGTGAAGAAGAGCGAGAGCGCCCCGGCCCCGGCCAGGGCGTGCCCCCCGATCAGGATCGCCAGGTAGATCACGTTCGTGATGAGATAGGCCCACGCACTCCAGCGGCGGTAACTGAGCAACCCGAAGTAGATGACCAACGAGCCCAGCACCACCGCGAGGAACACACCGCCGCGTCCGAAGGCCCCCCAGTCCATCGTGTTCGCATAGTCCCGCTCGGCGAAGTAGTCCGGTGCGGAGTAGAAGAAGAACACCGCCACCGCGCACAGCACGTTCAACACCGCGATGACCGCGACCCAGCGGCGGGCCCAGAGGAACGAATTTCCCCCGGGGACTGCCGCCCCCCCCGGGGATCCCTTCCGGACGCGAACGGACGGACTCAAGCGGCTCCCTTCCGGGGGACGATCACGCGCGGCCGGTCCGGCGTCAGCGGACCCGATCCGTCGCGGCCCCAGGCACACGCCGGGGGCGGCGCACGCTTGGACGCGCCGCCCCCGGCCGTGTCTGGTGATGCCATGCCGATCCCGCGACGGTCAGTTCACCGTCACGGAGACCGGGTGATCGATGATGTTGAGGAACGCCATCTCGTCGCCCTGCTTATAGTGCGGCGGGTAGAAGTGGTACCAGTAGACCGTGTGAATTCCGCGGCCGACCGTCTGCCAGTCGATGAAGCGCCCGCCGGCCAGCGGCAGGGCGCCCTTGATCCATTCGGGGCGATCCTTGTTGTTGCCGTCGCCCTTGTAGTACTCGGGCTCCGTGCCGCTGTCGGGGTTGTCGCTGTACAGCCCGAGCAGCGTCGTCGAGAAGCTCTTCGGCGGCCGCACGGTGTAGAAGCCTGCGCCCGCTCCGATGGCCGACGCGTCGAACCCGTAATAGGCGCCCTTCACGTCCTGCTTGTTCATCGCGGTCTCTTCGGGCGTCATCTTCCCGTCCACCAGATCCCAGCGGTTCGGGTTCGCCGAGGAGAAGACCTTCACGCCGTCCGTGGCCTTGAACGCGTAGTCGTGAGAGACGTCCAGCTCGATGTTGTAGAACGCCCAGGAAGGCTTGAAGGGCAGGTTGATGGGCACCGGCCACTCGATCCACTCGGGATAGAAGACCGAGTTCACCGTGGCGCCC
>JBGPLH010000079.1:0-11068 GCA_041486365.1 Thermodesulfobacteriota bacterium
ACGCCGTCGATCAGCACGGGCGCCGCCACGAGATACTTCACGAGCGGGGGCGTGGCGTGGTCCATCCGGTAGTCGCGCAGGCCGAGCGCGGCGAGGCCGCTCGTGATCCGGACGAACTCGTCGGCAGGGGCGGAAAGGTCGCGTGATGCGAGCACCGAGAGGACGCAGCCGAGGACGAGGATCGCCGCCGCTCCGGCGCGGGCCGGGCGAAGCTGGGTGGAGTCGTCGTGCCTGACCGAAAATGGTTCCGAGCCCACAGGGGCCTCCCCGGCCCGATCCCGCGGAATCGCCTACGCCGGCTGCTGTTGCGTCAGACAGTGGATCGTCCCCAGCCCCCACACGAGATCCACGGCGTGGATGCCGACCACCTCGCGGGTCGGGAAGAGCCGGGCAAGTGTGTCCAGCGCGATCCGGTCGCGCGGGTCGTTGAAGGTGGGGACGAGCACGCCGGCGTTGGCGACGTAGAAGTTCAAGTAGCTCGCCGGGAGCCGCTCCCGCTCGTAGACGATGGGCCCGGGCATGGGCAGCGTGACGATCCGGAAAGGGCGCCCCGCCTCGTCGCGCATGCGCGAGAGGCGGCGCAGGTTGTCGGCCAGCGGCGCGTGGTTCGCATCACGCCGGTCGGGCTCCTCGGCGGCCACGATCGTGCGCGGATCGGTGAAACGCGCGATGTCGTCCACGTGGCCGTGCGTGTCGTCACCCGCGATCCCGCGCCCGAGCCAGAGCACGTTCGTCGCGCCCAGATACTCCGCGAGGATCGCCTCCATCCGCTCCCGCGGGAGCCCGGGGTTTCGCGCCTGCTTCCGTGACAGCAGGCACTCCTCCGTGGTGAGAAGGGAGCCGCGCCCGTTCACGTCGATCGATCCGCCCTCCAGCACCACGCGCCGGCCGTCCGCTTCCGGCGTGAATCGCTGCATGCCCAGGCGCGGCGCGAGCCAGGCGTTCACGGCGTCGTCCTTCCGCCAGTTCGAATACTTCGCCCAGGCGTTGAACTTCCAGTCGGTGATCGCGACGTCATGGCCGCAGTCGGCCCGCGCCTTCTCAGGGTCGGCCCGCGCTTTCTCAGGGTCGGCCCACGCTTCGCGCGAGACCTCCGGGCGCGAGACCTCCGGGCGCGGAACCTCCGGGCGGATTCTCTTCACGAAGAGCGGGCCGAAGTCCCGGGTCCAGGACCGATTCGTGGAGACGGTGAAGAAAACGACGCGGGCCGCAGGAACGGCGGCTTTCTTGAGGAGCCGGCGGGCCCGGCCTCGGATCCGCGGGTCGGGGACGAGGATGCACACGCGCTCGCTCCGGGCCAGCGCGCGGGTGATCTCGACGTAAACGAAATCAATGGCGGGAAGCTTGCCGGGCCAGTCGGGCGCGTGGTGGGGCCAGGCGATCCAGGTGGCGGCGTGAGGCTCGAACTCCGCGGGCATGCGAAACCCGAGGCGCGCGGGCGTGCTCACGAATCGATGATGCGGCGGGTGATCAGATCGTAGGCGTCCACGCGGCGATCCCGAAGGAAAGGCCAGTTGAGCCTGACCGTTTCCTGCACCTCCGGATCGCACTCGACCACGAGGATCTCCTCCTCCTGGCCCGCCTCCGCGAGCATCCTCCCGAAGGGGTCCGCCACGAAGGAATGGCCGAAGAATTCGATCCCGTCGCCGCCCGTGGGGCGCTCGATCCCGACACGGTTGGGGACGGCCACGTACACGCCGTTGGCGATGGCGTGGGAGCGCTGAATGATGCGCCAGGCCTCCAGCTGGGCCTGCCCCTCTTCGCGTTTCTCCGAGGGATGCCAGCCGATCGCCGTCGGGTAGAAGATCACCTGCGCCCCCTGGAGCGCGGTGAGCCGCGACGCCTCGGGGAACCACTGGTCCCAGCACACGAGAACGCCGATGCGTGCGACCTTCGTGTCGAAGCAGCGGAACCCGAGGTCACCCGGCGTGAAGTAGAACTTCTCGTAGTACAGCGGGTCGTCGGGGATGGGCTTCTTGCGGTATACGCCGCGCAGGTCCCCGTCCGCGTCGATCACGGCCGCCGAGTTGTGGTACACGCCCGACGCGCGCCGCTCGAAGATCGGTGCCACGATCACCGCCCCCACCGAACGCGCCAGCTTGCCCAGCTCCTCGGTGGTCGGCCCGGGGATCGGCTCGGCGAGCCCGAAGTGGCTGTGGTCCTCGCTCTGACAGAAGTACTGCGTGCGGAACAGCTCCTGCAGGCAGACGATCTGCGCTCCCTGCCGGACGGCTTCCTCGATGCGGGCCACCGCCCGATCGAGGTTCTCCTGGAGCCGCGGCGTGCAGGACATCTGGATCAGACCGATGGTGAATTTGTCCTCGGCGAGCTTCATGGCTGGCAGGTTAGGGGCGGGGGAAGTCCTTGTCAATTCTTACCGGGGAGCCCGGCCGCGGCCGGGGAGAAGGAGGCGGCCTCGTCCAGGATCGATTCTATTTCCCCGCCGGCCCCTTCGGCTTTTCGTACTGGGACTCCTTCGGGGGCGGAAGCGATCTCAGGTAGGCCGCGATGGCGACGGCATCGTCGCGGTGCAGCCGGTAGGCGGGCATCGGCGGCCGGGCCGTCTTTCCCTTCGTGGTGATTCCCGTCATGAGAAACCGGACGAGCTGTGCTCCCGTATAGCCGGGCATGCCCGCCAGCGCGGGGGCGTAGTCCGGCCAGTCGGGGATGGGCTGGCTCGGCTTGAAGCCGATCGTCGATCCGTGGAGCCACCGCGTGCGATCCGGCCTGCCGGCGTCGTCCAGCGGCGTATGGCAGTCGCCGCAGAACGCGACGCCCTCGGCGAGGTACCTGCCGCGCGCGATCCGCGCCGGGGCCGGCTCCGCGACGGCGCGGGCGACGCCCGCCCAGGAGATCACCATCATCCCGAACACGGTCCAGAAAGCGCGACGAGTCAACGTTCTCCCTCCGAATGGACCTGTCCTGCTTTCGATGGACAGGATGCGCCGGCGCGGGCCCGGTCGCTCGCCTACAGCAACAACGGCGCGTCGCCATCGGCGCGCGCGGCCGCCGGGGCGTAGTGACGCCCGCACTCGTCCTCGCGCCCGCGGACCACGCGCTTCCCCTTGAGCGTGCCGGTCGTCTCGGTCACGACGGTGCACTGGTCCTCGTGGCCGTCGCGCTCATGATAGAGGACCACCCAGTCGCGCGTCATCCCCAGCTCGTGCGCCCGCGCGGTGTTCGAGTACATGGCGGTGAAGGACCGGCCGCCCCGCTCGGCGTGCAGGATCGGGAGCCAGGCCTTCTTCCCCGGGTTGAAGCGGCGCGGCGCGATCATCCGCAGCTCGCCCCCCGCGGCCCGGCGGCGGTACTCGGCGTCCAGCTCCAGGATCGTCTTCACCGTGGGACGCCCGTGGCCGCCCTCCTCCTCCGCGGCTTTCCCCGCGCGCTGCCACTGGATCCGCCGCGCGCGCCTCCGCGCCGAGCGGCTCAGGATCCCCGCGAGCGCCTCGCGTACGAGCTGCGCGCGCCGGCGCCCGAAGCCCTTCACCGTTTCGAGCCGCCCGTCATGGGCGGCCAGCTCGAGATCCTCCAGAGTCTCGACGTGAAGCTCCCGCACGATCCGGCGCGCCAGCTCCTCGCCGATCCCCGGGACCGTCGTGATCAGATCCTCCGGCGAGACCTCCCCTTCGAGCCGATCGAGCATCGAGAGGCGCCCCGTGTGGGCGAACTCGTGGATCGCCGAGGCGAGGCTCTTGCCGATTCCCGGGAGCGCCTCGAGATCCTCCCGCGAGAGCGGGGCCAGGGACCGGTCGGCCACGCGCGCCGCCTTCGCGCCGTTGCGCCAGGCCCGCACGCGGAAGGGGTTGGCGTCCTGGGTCTCCAACAGATCCGCCACGCGGTCGAGCACGTCGGCGATGTCCCGGTTGTCAGGTCGGCCGGCCATGCGAGGATCTCCGGCAGGCGCGCGACGACTTACCGCCCGATCGTCCCCGGCGCGAGGGCCTTGAAACGGTAGATCACGTGGGGGCCGGTCTTCGCGATGTCCTCCTTCGACTTGAAGAGGATCCGGTTCACCTGGCTGTCGGTGACGTACACCCAGCCGTCCGGCCCGAAGGAGAAACCGTCGGGCCAGACGAGGCGTTCGTCACGGATGAGCGTCGAGCATCGCCGGTCGGGGCCGATCGCCATGATGGCGCGGTCCTCGATGGCGGTGAGGTAGATGTTCCCGTCACGGTCCGTCGTGATCCCGTCGCTGATCGGCTTGGGCGCGTAGTCCTCCACCTTCTTCCTGAGGACGTCCTCCGATAGCGACGCGTCGAGCAGCGCCTCCGTGGGAACGCGGTACAGGCGCGTGCCGGACATCGGCCCGTAGAAGAGATTCTTCCCGTCGATGTCGAGCGCGATCGAGTCCACCGCCACGCGAAGCGGGAGGACGCCCGCCACGCGGATCGTCTTCCCCTCGACGACCATGTTGATCGGCTGCTCCTTGACCGAGACGTCGTCCTGGAGCACACGACGCGCCTTCTTCGTCGCGACGTCATACACGATGATCGCGGGATCGAAATCGTAGTTGCCGGTGTCCGCGATGTAGATCTTCGTGCCGGAGGGATCGACGGCGAGGTCGTTCAGGTAGGAGCCGATCGGCGCCTCTCTCCGCGTGAATACCCTCCGGTGCACGAGCTTCCCGGTCCCCGAGTCGAAGCCGAAGAGCGTGGGGCTTCCACCGATTCGATTGCGGCCGTAGTCGAGCACCCAGAGGATGCCCTGCGCGTCGAGCCGGATTCCCTGCGGCGTCTGGAAGCCGTCCTTGCGGAACTGCCAGGCCATATCGGGATAGGGCTCGATGCTTCCGTCAGGCTGGATGACCCCCACCTTGACGGCCGGCTTGGCGAGCGGGTGGTACGTGAAGAAGACGCGCCGATCCCCCGAGACAGCGACGTTGCCGAGCGGCGCGTCCACCTGCGCGAACTGCTCGAGCCCTCCATCGGGATATCGGGGTGACCCGGAATGACAGTCGGGACGCTCCGGAGTCTTCCCGCATCCCGCGAGCCACGGGGTGAAGCACAGGGCGAGCAGCCCGACTACCAGCCACGCTCCGCGCCGGATCATCTCCTTCCTTCCCCCTTCTTCCCGTAGAGCGCCGCGAGGAGGCGGGCCGGATCGGACACTCCCATGCGTCCCGACCTCCGGGAAGGTCCCATCTATGCCACAAACGCGGGGGCGGGGAAATGGTCCGCAATTCTTTCTCTGCCCCCGACCCATGCATCGAACGCAACCTCCGGCGGCTCGCCCTGCCGGGGTTCCTGCGTTAAACTCCGCCTCCGGGCCCCGAGATGCGGCCCCCCACCCCCACCCCGAAGGAGATCGTGAAATGGACTTCTCCATGTCCGAGAAGATGCAGACCATCGTCGGGATGATCCGCGACTTCATGAAGAAGGAGGTCTATCCCATCGAGCCCCAGTTCCAGCACGCCGGCTTCAAGCAGCTCGAGCCGCTGCTGGACGCCAAGCGCGCCAAGGTGAAGCAGATGGGGCTCTGGGCGCCGCAGATGCCGGAGGAGTACGGGGGGATGGGGCTCACGATGATGGAGCACGCCATCGTGAGCGAGGCGCTCGGCGGCAGCCCGCTCGGCCACTACATCTTCGGCTGCCAGGCGCCCGACGCGGGCAACATGGAGATCCTCCACAAGTACGGCACCGACGCGCAGAAGAAGGAGTACCTGGAGCCGCTCGTGCGCGGGGACATCCGGTCCTGCTTCTCGATGACCGAGCCCGAGAAACCCGGCTCGAACCCGACCTGGATGGACACCGCGGCCGTGAAGGATGGCGACGACTACGTGATCAACGGCCAGAAGTGGTTCACGTCGTCCGCCGACGGCGCCCGGTTCGCGATCGTGATGGCGGTCACGAACCCCGACGCCGAGCCGCACCTGCGCGCGAGCCAGATCATCGTCCCGACGGACAACCCGGGCTTCAACCTCGTGCGCAACATTTCGGTGATGGGCCACCAGGGCGAGGGCTGGCCGAGCCACGCGGAGGTGATCTACCAGAACTGCCGCGTGCCGCGGTCGAATCTTCTCGGGCAGGAGGGGATGGGGTTCGTGATCGCGCAGGAGCGCCTGGGGCCGGGGCGCATTCACCACTGCATGCGCTGGATCGGGATCTGCGAGCGGGCCTTCGACCTCATGTGCGAGCGCGCCGTGACCCGCGAGATCGCGCCGGGCCACCGGCTCGGCACGCGGCAGATCGTGCAGGCCTGGATCGCCGAGTGTCGCGCCGCGATCACCGCCGCGCGGCTCATGGTGATGCACGCGGGCTGGAGGATCGACACGGTCGGCCTGTACGAGGCTCGGGAGGATATCTCGCTGATCAAGTTCTTCTGCGCCGACGTGCTCACGCAGGTGCTCGACCGCGCGTTGCAGGTGCACGGCGCGCTCGGCATGACCGACGACACGCCGATCGCCACCTTCTGGCGCCACGAGCGCGCCTCGCACATCTACGACGGCCCCGACGAGGTCCACAAGGTCACCGTCGCCAAGCGGATCCTGCGGCGGTACGGGGCGGGGGCGTAACCCGTTCGGGCGCGATAACGGGGCCGGGTCCTGGGGAGGGCGAGGCTCCTGCCGAGCCGCCCGTAGGATGGGGAGGGCGAGGCTCCTGCCGAGCCGCCCGTAGGATGGGGAGGGCGAGGCTCCTGCCGAGCCATTGCCGATCAAAATCACCACCACGCAAGCGCATTCAACTCACCCTGATGCGGCCAATCCTCCGCCCGCGCCACCAGACTCGCACGCACCGGGTTCAGTCGAACGCAATCCCACTTTTCGTCGTACGATTCCTCGCGGCGCAGGCGGGTGTCCCAATGATGGCTTTGCCACCGGTGAGCGCGATCGCGATCGCGCCTGGAGTAGCGGGATTTCCAGAAACGCACCCAGCGTTCCAGCGGCAATGACCTCTCGCCGGGAGCGCAAAAAAGATGAATGTGATCCGGCATCAGGATGTAACGGCCGACAACCCAGGCATCAGCAAGTTCCCACGCGGAAGTTATCAGGCGATGAGCTTTCTCGTTCGCGAGCCACGCCTTGCGATCCCTCGTGCAAACCGTGATGAAGACGATCGTGGGTTCATTCGGGAAGACGCAAAGGCCCGAAGCAGGCCGCCGGCGATCGAATCGAAACATGGTCGCGAGCCAATCGGAGGTTCGAAGGTTCGGCTCAGGGTCAGGCACAAGGTACAAGAAGGGCGCGACTTCCATCCTCTGCTGCTGCCCGGATCCGAGGGCTCAGCAGGAGCTTCGCCCTCCCCACAGCCCCGCCCCTGTCACTCCCCGGCGTCTTTGGTTACATTAGCTTCCTTCGCGGGCCCGCCGCCCGCGCGGCATCGACCTCACGACATCCATTCCAGTCCCCACGGCACAGGAGATCGACCATGATCAAGGTGGGCAAGCCCGCGCCCGAGTTCTCGGCGCAGGCGTACGTGAACGGCGACTTCAAGACCGTCTCCCTCAAGGACTTCCGCGGCAAGTGGGTCGTGCTCTTCTTCTACCCGCTCGACTTCACCTTCGTGTGTCCGACCGAGATCCTCGCCTTCAGCGATCACCAGAAGGACTTCCAGGGCGTTGACTGCGAGGTGATCGCCTGCAGCACGGACAGCGTCTACTCGCACAAGGCCTGGGCCGAGCAGCCGCGCGCGAAGAACGGCATCGAGGGCGTGAAGATCCCGATCCTCGAGGACACGTCGCACCGGATCTCGAGTGACTACGAGGTGCTGATCGAGGACAAGGGCATCGCGCTCCGCGGCACGTTCATCATCGACCCCGACGGCGTGCTCCAGTACATGGTGGTCCACGCGCTCAACGTGGGCCGGAGCGTCGGCGAGACGCAGCGGGTGCTCCAGGCGCTCCAGTCCGGCGGCCTGTGCGCGGCCGAGTGGAAGCCCGGGCAGAAGCACATCAAGGCGGGCTGATGAAGATGGGCGATCCCCTCCCGGCCCTCGATGGGCCGGGCGTCACGTGGCTGAACGACGGCACGGGGGCGAAACCCGCCCCCGGCGCCGTGACGCTCGTCCACTTCTTCGCGGTCTCCTGCGAGCTGTGCAAGACGCAGCTCCCGCAGATAGTCGAGTGGCGGGATCGCACGTACGCCGGGAAGATCCGCGTGATCGGCGTTCACATGCCACGCTATCCGGAGGACGTCGATCTCCCGCGGGTGCGGGCCGTCGCCGCGGAACACCGCCTCACGCACCCCGTCGCCGTGGACGACGAGCACACGATCACCGACCGCTTCGCCAACGAGTTCGTCCCCGCGTACTACACCTTCGACCGCGAGGGGAAGCTCGCTCACAAGAAGGCCGGCGAGACGGCACTCAAGTTCGTGCAGCAGGCGATAGATCGGGCGCTGGCGGACAAGGGGTGATCGCTTCGGGCAGGAGAGGATGTTTCGAAGGCCCCGGTCGGAAACAGCCGGGGCCTTCGCGTCATTCGTAGCGAAGAGACTCGATGGGATCGAGGCGCGAGGCCTTGCGGGCCGGGTAGAGGCCGAAGCCCACGCCGACAAGGGCGCTGAACCCGAACGCCACCAGGATCACCGAGGGGCGGACGAGCATGGGCCAGCCGAACCCCGCGGCCATCCGCTGCGCCACGAGGAGGCCGAGCGCCACGCCGATCACGCCTCCCGCCGCCGAGAGCGCCAGCGCCTCCGCCATGAACTGGGAGAGAATGTGCCGCTGCGTGGCGCCCACGGCCATCCGCAGCCCGATCTCGCGCGTCCGCTCGCTCACGCTCACCAGCATGATGTTCATGATCCCGATCCCTCCCACGACGAGCGACACCGCCGCGATGCTCGCCAGCAGCGTCGTGAGCGTCCGGGTCCCCTGCTCCTGCACGCCGGCCATCTCCGTCAGGTTCCGGATCGAGAAGTCGTCGTCCATGCCGGGCTGGATCCGGTGCCGATCGCGCAGGAGGGAGGTGACCTCCCGCTGCGCGCGGGCCGTGGCCTCCGGAGAGAGCGCGCCGACGAAGATCACGCCGTTCAGGTAGTTGTTGAGCCCCGCGTCGATCTTGGCGGTGTAGGTGGTCACCGGGACGAAGACCACGTCGTCGTAGTCCTGCCCCGTCGGCGACTGACCCTTGGTCTCCAGCACCCCCACCACCTCGAAGGGGATGCTGCTGATGCGGATGACGCGCCCCACCGGATTCAGCCCCGTCCCGTAGAGCTTGTCGGCCACCGTCCGGCCGAGCAGCGCAACCTTCGTCCCGGATTCCACGTCGGAATCGGTGAACAGGCTGCCGGCGCCGGCCGCCCAATTGCGGATCTGGAAGTACGCGGGCGTGGTGCCGTTGATCAGTGTGCCCCAGTTCTGGTCCTCGCTGAGCACCTGCCCGGTCGAGCGCAGGGACGGGGCCGCGAGACGCACGGAGGGGATGTCCGTCTGGATCGCCTTCAGATCCTCCCAGGTGAGCGTGGGCATGCTGCCGAAGCCTCCCCGCGCGCCGCCGGCGGTCGTCGTGCCGGGAAGGATGATCAGGAGGTTCGATCCCATCGATGCGAAGGCCGACTCCACCTGCGCCTTCGCCCCCTCTCCGATGGCCACCATGGCCACCACCGCGCCCACGCCGATGACGACGCCCAGCGCCGTCAGGAACGAGCGCAGCTTGTTCCGGCGCAGGGCAAGCAGCGCCACTCGCAGGGTCTGCCAGAGGCTCATGCGCGCGCCGCCTCCTGCGGGCGATCCGTCTGGACCCGGCCGTCCTTCATCTCGATCACCCGCGCGGCGAAGGTCGCGATGTCGTGCTCGTGGGTGTCAAGCACGATCGTGATCCCCGCTTTCCAGAGCGCCTGGAAGAGGGCCATGACCTCGGCGCTCGTCTGCGAGTCGAGGTTCCCCGTCGGCTCGTCCGCGAGGATCACCTTGGGCCCGTTCACCAGCGCCCGCGCGATCGCGACGCGCTGCTGCTGCCCGCCGGAGAGCTGGCTCGGATGGTGGTCCAGCCGCTCGCCCAGCCCCACGCGCTCCAGGGCCTCGCGCGCGCGTCGCCGCCGCTCGCGGACCGGGACCCCGGCGTACAGGAGCGGAAGCTCGACGTTCTCCTGGGCGCTCGTGCGCGCCAGGAGCTGGAAGGTCTGGAAGACGAATCCGAGGGCGCGGTTGCGGATCTCCGCGAGACGATCGGGGTCCAGATCGGAGACGTCCGCCCCGTCGAACAGGTAGCGCCCGCGGCTGGGCCGATCCAGACAGCCGATCACGTTCATGAGCGTGGACTTCCCCGACCCGGAGGATCCCATCACGGCCACGAACTCTCCCGCGCCGATCTCGAGCGAGACGCCGTCGAGAGCGCGGACTTCCACGTCGCCCATCCGGTAGAGCTTCGCAACGTCCTCCAGGCGGATCAGCGCCGCGCTCATCGCTAGAACATGCCTCGCATCGGCATCCGCGGCGCGGCCTTCCCCGAGGCCGCCTCGGTGGCGTCCGTGATCACGGGGTCGCCCTCCCGCAGCGCGCCGCTCACGACCTCGGTGGAGGATCCATCCGTGATGCCGGTCCTCACCGCCACGCGCTCGGGCTTCCCGTCACGCAGCACCCAGACGGCCCGTTGATCCGGATCGGACGCCGCGCGGTCCGGGCCGCTCCGCGCCTTGTCGGCAGGCGTGAAGCGCAGCGCCGCGTTGGGCACCTTGAGGGCGCCGGGCCGCTCCGCGACCACGAAGGTCACGTTGGCCGTCATGCCGGGCTTCAGGCGCAGGTCGTCGTTCCCCACGTCGAGGACGGCGTCGTAGGTCACGACGTTCAGCTTCGTCTCCGGAGCGTTCCGGATCTGCCGCACGAAGCCGCGGAAGCGCTCGCCCGGGTAGGCGTCCACCGTGAAGGTGGCCTCCATCGCCGGCCGCAGCCTGCCCACGTCGGCCTCCGCCACGCTGGTGTCCACCTGCATCTTCGTGAGATCCTGCGCGATCAGGAAGAGCGTGGGCGCCTGGAGCGACGCGGCGACGGTCTGCCCGACGTCCACGTTGCGGGCGATCACCACGCCGTCGGTGGGGGACACGATGGTGGAATAGTCGAGGTTGATCTTCGCCTGATTCAGCGCCGCCCGGGCCTGCGCGACGGCGCCCTCGGCGGCCGCCACCTGCCCC
>JBGPLH010000080.1:0-11010 GCA_041486365.1 Thermodesulfobacteriota bacterium
CATCGGCAAACCGCGGCGAAAATGGAGGGGATTCCTTTCCGTGCCTGCGTTGCGGCCTCCGGGGGCTCCGGTCTAGGATGGCTCGCCGCGGGAATTCCCCGCGGCACTGCGGCGTCGGGCCCGAAGTCCCTCCTCGGGATCCCCGATGCGCGGCTCCATGCAGGCCCCGGGGGAAATGACATGTTCGACCGGTTCCGGGATGCGCTGGAGGGCCCGCTCCGCGTGCGCGCGCAGGAGGGCTCCTCCAAGGTGATGTCCGTCGGAGAGGCCGTGGCGCGCTTCATCCGACCGGGCATGACGCTGCACGCGCTGTCCACGACCAGCCGCCCCAATGCGATCGTGTATGAAGTGATGCGCCGGTTCTGGGGGAAGGACCCGCGCTTCACCTATATTTCGATCAGCCTCACCGGCACCGCCCCCGTGATGGTGCGGGGCGGCCTCATCGCGCGGGCGATCACCACCTTCTGCGGCGACTCCTATCCCACCCCGGGGCCCAACCCGGTCTTCACGCGGGCCTTCCTGGACCAGACCCTTGAGATCGAGAACTGGTCCATGCTCACGCTGCCGCTCCGTCTCAAGGCGGCGGCCATGGGAATTCCCTGGCACCCCACCCGTTCCCTCGTTGGCAGCAGCATGGCCGAGGAGAACCACGATGCATTCCGCCTCTCAGGCGACGACGAGACCGTCGGCATGGTCCGCGCCCTCGAGCCCGACCTCTCGCTGGTGCATGCCTGGGCCGCCGACCCGGCGGGGAACGCGCTCCTGGCGCCGCCCTATGGCGAGGACGTGTACGGCGCGCTCGCGGCGAGGGACGGGGCCATCGTGAGCGTGGAGCGCGTCGTGTCCGCCGACTTCCTGCGCCGGCACAACCATCTCGTGCGGATCCCGTCCTATGCGGTGCGCGCGGTCTGCCCGGCGCCCTGGGGCTCGCACCCCAGCGGGATCTCCAACCGGGGGGTGCCGGAACTGGAGGCCTACGCCGAGGACTATGCGTTCCTGAACGATCTGCGCCGGGCCGCGAAGTCGACGGAGACGCTGGACGCATGGGCGAAGGAATGGGTCCTCGAGGTGCCCGACCACGAGGCCTACGTCCGCAGGCTGGGCATGGATCGGATCCTCTTCCTCAAGGGGAAGGCGGACGGCGATTCCTGGATGCCGGAGCTGGCGGAGCTGGACGCCTCGATCGATCTGGACGCGCCACCAAGCCCCGTGGAGACGATGATCGCGGTGGCGGCCCGGAAGATCGAGGAGCGCTGCCGCGCGGAGGGGTACCGGACGATCCTCGCGGGGGTCGGCGCGTCCAACCTCGCTGCTTGGCTCGCCAATGCACGCCTGCGCGAGGACGGGTTCGACAACGAGCTGATGGCGGAGCTGGGCTTCTACGGTTACTCGCCGCGGCCGGCCGATCCCTTCATCTTCAACTACCGGAACCTCCCGACCTGCAAGCTCCTCACCGGGATCGAGACGACGATGGGGATCTTCATGGGCGGGCGGAACAATCGGTGCGTGGGCGCGCTGGGCGCCGCGCAGGTGGACCGCCTCGGGAATCTGAACTCGACGAAGATCCCGGGTGTGACCTACCTGGTGGGGAGCGGCGGCGCCAACGACATCGCGTCCAGCGCCCGCGAGGTGGTGGTCTGCGCCCAGCAGGATGCGTCGCGGTTCCCCGAGCGCGTGCCCTACATCACGAGCCCCGGCCGCCGCGTGAGCACCGTGGTGACCGATCTCGGCGTCCTCGAGAAAGGCGGAGAGGGGAGCGAGGCGGAGCTCGTCCTCACCGGCGTCTTCCCGGACGGCGCCTCCGACCTGACGCGGCTTGCGCGGCGCGCGACGGAGCGCTGCGGGTGGAAGCTCCGCGTGGCAGGCGACCTCGCCCTCATCCCTCCGGCCCGGCCCGAGGAGACACGGCTCCTGCGCCTGTTCGACCCGCGAAGGCAGTTCCTCGGCAAGCAGGATCCCGCGTGAGACATGGCGCAGGGCCCGGTGCCGGCCGATGAGATTGACGGGCGAGGGGGCGCAGGCGTGCCTCTCGCGCGTCCTGTCGCGCGTGGAGGGCGCGGCGCCGCGCTTCGCGCCTCCGGGGACGCCGCCGGTCCTCACGATGGCCGTCGGGATCGATCCCGACGCCCTCGCCCCTCGCTTCGATCTGCGCGCCGGCACCCGCCACGCAGGCGCGATCGCCGATCTCGAGGCGGGCCCCTCCGACAGGATCCTGCGGGAGTCCCTCTCCCGCGCCGGCGCCCCTCCCGCCGACCTCCCCACCCTCGGCCGCCTTCTGCGCCAGGCCTGGCGCGCCTTCGCGGCGATGGAGGCGCTCGCGCTCCGCGCGGAGGCCGCGCTTTCCGAAGGCGAGGCCGCCTTCGGGGCCTGCGCTCTTTGGCTCGACGAGCGCGCGCTGTTCCGTCACGCCGACCTCGAGTCGCTCGGCGGTGACGGGCTGGACCGGCGGCTGGCCCGCGCGGGGATCGACTACGTCGGGCTCGATGGCGACGTCGGGCTCCTCTGCATCGGCGCGGGGATGACGCTCGCGATGATCGACCGCCTGCGCGACGCGGGCGTGCGACCCGCGGCGTTCCTGGACGTGAGCCGTAACCCCTCGCCCGACGCAATCGCGCTGGCGCTCGAGGCGCTTCTGGATCATCACCGCGCGCGCGCGATGGCGGTGAACGTGTTCGGCGGGATCACGCCGATGGACCGGCTCGCGCAGGGGCTGCTGGAGGCGCTCGCGCGGCGTGGCGGCGCGCGCGTCCCCCTGATCGTGCGCCTGGAGGGAACCGGCGGGGAGGTGGGTCGTGCGGCGCTGGCGGCCGCGGGGATCGCCCTGGCGGCGAGCACCGCCGAGGTGGTGGCCTTCGCCGTCCGACACGCGTGCGGAGGCGACGCGTGAGCATCCTCGTCGGCCCGGAGACGCGGCTCCTCGTCCAGGGGATCACGGGACGGCAGGCCGGGCTCCATGCACGCCTCATGCGCGGCGCCGGGACGGACATCGTGGCGGGCGTTGCCCCGGGTCGCGCGGGAGCGCGGGTGGAAGGCCTCGAGAACGTCCCTGTCTTCGGCAGCGTGGCGCAGGCGCGGGCGGCCACGGGCGCCAACGCCTCGATCGCCTTCGTTCCGCCGGCGGGCGCGGCGGGGAGCCTGATCGAGGCGATGGAGGCGGGCCTGGACCTCGTCGTCGCCATCACGGATGGCATCCCCGTTCACGACATGCTGCGCGTGCGCCGCCGGCTCGAGGCGCTTCGCGCGGGCGGCTTCCGCGGGCGCCTCGTCGGCCCGAACGGGCCCGGCGTGATCGCGCCGGGGAAGGCGAAGGTCGGGATCATGCCCGACGGGATCTGCCGGCCCGGGCCGGTGGGAATTGCATCCCGGAGCGGATCGCTCAGCTACGAGATGGCCCGGGGACTCTCGGCGATCGGGATCGGGCAGTCGACGGTCGTGGGCGTCGGGGGCGATCCCGTGAAGGGGACGCGCTTCGAGGATCTGCTCCCGCTCTTCGAAGCGGATCCGGAGACGAAGGTGATCGTGCTCCTCGGAGAGGTCGGTGGAACGGACGAGGAGCGCGCAGCGGCGTGGATCGCCCGACACGGGACGAAACCGGTGGCGGCGCTAGTCGCCGGGCGGTGGGCGCCGGAGGAGATCCCGCTCGGCCACCCGGGGGCGCTGGTCCTGGACGGGAAGGGGAATGCGGCGGAGAAGATAGAGACCCTGCGGCGCGCCGGGGTCCACCTGGCGCCCGACACGGACGCGCTGGCGGCCATCGTGAAGGGTCTGCTCTCGCGGTGAGGATTCGGATCAGGCGGCAGAGACCCGGCCGCGCGGCGTGAGCACGGCCCGTTCGATCGTCTCGCCGGCGGCGAGCGTTGCGTCCTCCCAGAGGATCGCGTGGCGCGCGTGGGATCCGTCGCCCGCGCGCGATCGCGCCCCGAGGATTGCGCAGGGACCCACCACGGCGCCCCCGCCGATGACGGCCTCCGGGCCTATGAAGAGAGGTCCTTCAAGTCGCGCGGAGGGATCGACTCGCGCGCTCCCCGCCACGCGAATGCCTCCGGGACGCGTCCGGACGTCCCCCGCGATGGCCCCGGCGGCGTAGGCGGGGGCCAGCCGGCCGTCCAGGAGGGCCTCGGCCGTCTCGAGGTACCGCGCGGGCGTGCCGATGTCGTGGAACGCCCGGGCGAGGAAGCAGCCGTGCACGCGCTCGCCCGCGGCGATGAGCTTCGGATAGACGTCCGCGTTGATGCAAAATACCTCTTCCTCGGGCATGAAGTCGAAGATCCGCGGCTCGATCACATGGATCCCGCAGAAGTGGCCGGCCCGTCCCCTTTCCTTCCAGCCCATCCTGCCCGAGATGTCGCGCACGTCGGAGGCGCCGTCCACACGGACCACGCCGAAATCGCTCCCCGCGCGGGCCTCGGCGAGGAGCATGGTCGCCACCGCCCCCGAGCGCGCGTGCTCGGTGATGACGGCGGGCAGATCGACGTCCACGAGCGTGTCGCCGTTGAGCACCACGAAGGTCCCTCCCTCGAGCCGCGTCCGCGCCCGCTTGATTCCGCCTCCGGTGCCCAGGAGCCGAGGCGTCTCCTCCGAGTAGTGGACCGAGAGGCCGAGGTCCGATCCATCGCCGATCAGGGCGCGGATCTGATCGCCCAGGTGATGGAGGTTGATCGTGACCTCGTGAATCCCGGCGTGGCGGAGCAGGAGCAGCGGGAAGCGGAGGAGGGGCCCATCGAGTAGCGGGAGGAGGGGCTTGGGGCGCTCCTCCGTGAGGGGGCGCAGGCGGGTGCCGAGCCCCGCGGCCAGAACCATCGCGCGGTCCACGCTCACGCGCGGCGCCCGGCAATGGGGCCGAGCGCGTCTTCGAGGATCCGCCGCGCCGCCCCGATTCCGGGAAGGCGCGCGGCGGCCTCGAGGACGTAGCGCGCATTGGCCGGGTTGTAGCGCAGGTAGCCCGGGTTTCCCTTCACGCGATCGATGTAGACGAACCGGCCGTAGTCCTTGAGTTTGCGCTGTAGCGTCATGCGCGCGAAGGCCTCGCGGAACGCGTCGCGCCCGGGGTTGAACCCCGCCGCGCCTGCGCGCGCGAGGTAGTCGTCGACGAGGGTCTCCAGCAGCGTGGGCGAGAGCTCCACGTAGGAATCGCGCAGCAGCGCCACGAGGTCGTAGGTCCGCGGGCCGCGCAGCGCGTCCTGGAAATCGATCAGCCGCAACCTTTGTCCTTGAACGAGCAGATTCTTGCTCTGGAAGTCCCGGTGGGTGAAGACCCGCGGCTCGGCGGCCAGCGCCCGAGCGATCGGGCCGAAGGCGTCGCGCAGGACGGCCAGGCGCTTCGAATCCACGTCGCGCCCGCTCTTCGTGCCCAGACCGTATTCGATGAAGTGCTCGAACTCCCACAGGAAGAGCGTCTCCGTGAAGGCCGCCTTGGAAGCGACGCACGACTCGTCCAGGCGCCGCGTGCCTTCCGTCTGGAGAGCCACGAGCAGATCGAGAGCGCGCCCGTACCAGACCCGGCGCTCCCCGTCGGATGTCTTCGCGACGACCGACTCGAAGAGCGCGTCACCGAGGTCCTCGAGGTAGATGAGCCCGTTCGCCTCGTCGTGGAAGTAGATCTCGGGGACCGCGTCGGTGAAGGAGCGCAGGAACCGGTGGACGTTCACGAAGGGAAGCTCCTCGAACGTCGATTCGATCTCGACGATTTCCTCCGATTTGATCCCCTGGTCCTCCCGGTTGAGCACCATGAGGGCGATGGTGCGGGGCGCATGCCCGACCCCGAGATGGACGCGCCAGTAGGTGCGGGTGGAGGCGTGGGCGGCGAGCATCTCGATCCGCGCGGCGTCGCCCGGGCAGCCGAAGAGGCGGCTGACCATGGCGCGTACCTCCGGCTCGAACCACTCCATGCGATCATCTCCCCTTTCAGCGCGTGGCGACGGGGCCCCGGTTCGGATACGGGCGGGCTCGGGACGCCGCGCCGGTCAGGATGCGCGCCGCGAGCGACGCGTGGGAAGGGTGGCCGATCCAGGCGAGGCGCTTGCCCCTCGGGGGAGGCCGCCGAACGAATCGGCGCTTGGCCGCGAGCACGCGCCGGAGCGCGTCGTTCACGCGCCCGATGGGCAGGTCGCCGCGCTTCACGCGATCGACGAGGTACCGGTGTACGCGACGCTGCGCCTGCGGATCGTGGCACAGGAGCAGGACGTCGGTGCCCGCCAGGAGCGCGCGCAGCGCGGCCTCCTCGATCGTCTGCCCGTGCCGGGCGCCGGCCATCGAGAGGTCGTCGCTCACCACGATTCCCCGGAATCCGAGCCGATGGCGAAGGATGCCCCCCAGGATCGCGGGCGAGAAGCTCGCGGGGTTCGTCCGGTCCCAGGCGGGGTAGAGCACGTGGGCCGTCATGAGAGCCGGGATCCCCGCGCGCACGGCGGCGCGAAAGGGCGCGAGCTCCAGGCGCGCAAGCCGCCGGGCGTCATGCTTCACGACGGGAAGGACGAAGTGCGAATCGTCCGTCGTGTCCCCGTGCCCCGGGAAGTGCTTCCCCGTCGTCAGGATCCCCGCCGACCGGAGGCCCCGCTCCACCTCGAGGGCCACCCGGGCGACCTCGACGGGGCGCGCGCCGTAGGCCCGCACGCCGATCACCGGGTTGCGGGGGTTCGAGTTCACGTCGAGGACCGGCGCGAAGTCCCAGTGGATCCCCACGGCCGCCATCTCGCGCCCCATGGCGCGGCCGAGCCTGCGCGCGATCCGGAGATCCCCCGTGCGCGCCACGCAGCGCGCGAGTTCGCCCGCGGCGGGCCAGGCGGTGAAGGGCGGAACGCGAAGCCGCATCACGGGGCCGCCCTCCTGGTCCACGGAGATGATCGGGGGGATCGCCGAGGGGAGATCGGCGATCGCGTCACAGAGGTCGACCACCTGGGAAAGACCCTTCACGTTGCGGGCGAAGAGCGTGACGCCGCCGAAGCCGCGGTCCACGAGGAGCTGGCGGAGCGCGCGGGACACCCGGGTCCCCTCGAAGCCCACGACGAGGAGCTGGCCGACGCGTAGCTCGATCGGCAGGTCGTCGATTCGCATCATCCCGCTCCCGTGAGCGCGCGCAACCGCGGGTCCAGCCGGTCGCGAAGGCCATCTCCGAGAAAGTTCAGCCCGAGGATCGTGATCATCAGGGCCAGCCCCGGGAAGATCGCCACGTGGGGGGCGAACATCAGCGTGTCGATCCCGTCGTTGAGCATCCCACCCCAGGAGGGCATTCCCTGCGTGCCGAGCCCCAGGAAGGAGAGGCTTGCCTCCGCGAGGATCGCCGCCGCCACGCCGAAGGTGGCCTGCACGATCACCGGCGCCCAGACGTTCGGCAGGATGTGCCGTGCGATGATCCGCAGGTCCGCCGCCCCGAGTGCCCGCGCCGCTTGAACGTATTCGATCCCCCGCAGCTTCAGGAACTGTCCGCGGACGATCCGCGCGTAGCCCACCCACCCGAGCACCGAGAGCGCGAGCACGATGTTGCGCAAGCTCGGCCCGAGCACGGCCGTGAGCGCGATCGCGAGCAGGATCCCGGGGAACGCCTGGAGGACGTCGATCACCCGCATGATCGCGTCGTCGACGATTCCGCCGAAGTACCCTGCCAGGCTCCCGAGCATCACGCCGAAGGCCACGGAGATCGCCACGGTGGAGAAGCCGACCAGCACGGAGACCCGGGAGCCGTAAAGGATGCGGCTCAGGATATCGCGTCCCGCGCGATCCTGCCCGAGCGGGTGCTCGGCGCTCGGCCCCCGGAGATTCTCGGAGAGGACCTGGTGGCTCGGATCCGCGGGGGCAATCCAGGGGGCCGTGGCGGCCACGAGGAGCAGCATGCCGAGGATCGCCAGGCCGATCCGGGCCAGCGGCTTCATCGGCGCCTCCCTGCCGCCCGGCGCGCGGCGCCCCGAGTCCCCGGCGTCACGGCGACTCCTCGAAGCGGATCCGCGGATCGATGGCCGCGTAGAGCAGATCAGTGGCGAGGTTCACGAGCACGTAGGTGACGCTGATCGTGAGCACGCATCCCTGCACGAGCGGGTAGTCGCGCGCCTCGATCCCGTCCACCAGCAGCCGCCCGATCCCCGGCCAGGCGAAAACCTTCTCCGTGATCACAGCCCCGGAGAGCAGCGCGCCGATCTGGAGCCCGAGCACCGTGACGATGGGAATCAGGGCGTTGCGGAGCGCGTGCTTGAGGATCACCAGCGGCTCGGGGAGTCCCTTCGCGCGGCCCGCCGTGATGTACTCCTCGTGGATCACTTCGAGCATGGCCGATCGGGTCATCCGCGAGAGGATCGCGGCGAGCGCCGCGCCGAGCGTGAGGGCGGGAAGCACGAGGCTCGAAAGTCCCGATCTCCCGGAGACAGGGAGCCAGTCCAGGCGGATCGCGAAGAGGAGGATCAGCAGCGGGCCGAGCCAGAAGGTCGGCATCGACACGCCGAGCAGCGAGACGAACATCGCCGCGTGGTCGAAGCCCGTGTTGGGGCGCACGGCCGACAGGATGCCCGCGGGGATCGCGATCAGGATCGCGATGAGGATCGCGGCCCCGGCGAGCTCGGCCGTCGCGGGCAGGCGCGAGAGGATCGTTTCGGTGACCGGGGCGTGGTAGCGGATCGAGGTGCCGAGATCGCCGTGCACAAGCCCGGACAGGAAGTGCCCGTACTGCGCCGCCAGAGGCCGGTCCAGGCCGAGCGCCGCGCGCAACGCCGCCCTGTCGGAGGGCTGCGCGGTCTCGCCCAGCATGATCTCCACGGGGTCGCCCGGGATCAGGTGGATGAAGAAGAAGACGAGGGTGGAGACCGCGAAGGTCACGAAGAGGAGGAAGACGAGCCGACGGGCGAGGAAGGCCTTCATGGCGCAGCGCCTCCGGAGCGGATCGTGGCCCCCGGCAGCCCGCCGAAGTCGCCCGAGGGCCAGGGCTCGTAGTTCTCTATCCGGCGGCGCATGGCCGCCACGTCGGTGCCGTACCAGAGGGGCACGTAGGGGAGGTCGTGCGCGAGGATCTTCTGCGCCTCGACGTACAGTTTCCTCCGCTCCGCCTCGCCGGTGATCGTGCGGGCCCGATCCAGGATCGCGTCGAGGCGCGGGTTGCGGTAACGCCCCCGGTTCGCGCCCTCGGGGGGCACGCTCGCGGAGTGGAAGGCGGTGTAGAGGATGTCGGGGTCCGTCACCCCGGTCCAGGTGAGCGAGTAGAGCTGGAAGTTCCCCCGTCGGACGTCCGAGAAGAATGTGCCGAACTCGAGCGACCGCAACCGCGCGTCGATCCCGATCTCCCGGAGCGACTGCGCGATCGCCTCGCCGATGGCGATGCGCTCCTTGTTCGTGGAGGTCTTGTAGGAGAGGGAGAAGATCGGAGGGCCCGGCTTGTCCGGTACGGGGAATCCCGCGGCGCGAAGGAGCGCGCGCGACTTCGCGGGATCGTAATCGTACGTCTCCACGTCCGCCGCGTAGGCCCAGTTCGTCGGGGCCAGGATCCCCGTGGCGGACACGGCGAGCCCCTCCAGGATGTGACGGATGATCGCGTCGCGGTCGATCGCGTGCGCGATGGCCGCCCGCACCTCGCGGCGTGACAGGATCGGATCCTCGAGGTTGAACCCGAGATAGGAGAAATTGATTCCCGGGCGCGAGACCACCCGGATCTGGGGGTCCTTCTCGAGGAACTTCACGGCGTAGGCGGGGATCGCGTTCTGCACGAGATCGACGGAGCCCTTGCGCAACTCCAGCATGCGGGTGGTGTCGTTGGGGAGGATCTTGAAGATCGCATGGGGGATCTTCGGCGCCCCGCCGGGGTATCCCTCGTAGGCGTCGAGGAGGATCCGGCTGTTCGTCTCCCAGGCCCGGAAGCGGTAGGGGCCGCATCCCACCGGCGCGCGGGCGAAGGCGTCGGCCTTCCTGCCGCCGAGATTCGCCGGGACGATTCCGATCGTGGCGGCCGTGAGAAAGGGCGCGAAGGGGCGTGAGAGCCGGAAGATCACGGTGTGCGGGTCGGGCGTGTCGATCCGGCTCACTTCCCTGAAGGCGCCCTGCTTGGGGGATTGCGTGGCGGGATCGAGGATCGACTTCACCGTGAAGGCGACGTCGGCCGCGGTGAGGGGACGGCCGTCATGGAAGCGGACGCCATCGCGCAGGTGGAAGACGAACGTGCGCGCGTCGGGGGTCTCGTAGCGGCTGGCGAGATCGGGGACGAGGCGGCCGTCGCGATCGGTGCGCAGGAGTCCCGCGGCGATAAGCGACGAGACGCGCGCGGAGTAGGCGTCCGCTGCGAGGCGCGGATCGAGCGTCGTCGGTTCCTGCTCGATCGCGACCACGATCGTTCGCGCGTCGGGCCGTGGCGACCCGCCGCAGGCCGCCGCGAACGGCAGCATCGCGGAGAGGAGCAGGACGTGACGCTTCATGGCCGCGCAGACTAACAGACGTCGCCGGGGTTGTCATCGGGATCGCGATGGCGCGACCGCGAAGGGGGGAGAAAGGGGTTGAAGCCCCGGAACGCATCTGATAGACACAGACCACGGGCTCCGCGCGTACGGAAGGCTCTATGTGGCGCATGCGCGTTCCGCTCCGGCTGCGTGCCGCGGTGGAGGAAGACGGGGCGTCGCGTTTCGGCTTCAGGCGCTCTCGTGGTGACGACCGTCGTGCCGGCGCGGCGATCCGGGAACGCACGGGCGGGCGGGTGCGAGCGCTCTTCGCGGTCGTGGCCGCGCTGAGCGTGCTCCTTGCATCCGGCCCCGTCTGCCCCGCCGGCCGAACTCATACGGATAATCCCGGGCCGTCCTCTCATCCCCCCCGACGGCTCGCAACCCGGATCGAAGCGGCGCTGGCCGCCGCGCCTCCTGGAGCGACGGTGGGCGTGGCCGTGCTGTCCGGACGAACGGGCGCGACCCTCTATGCCCGGAACGCCGACCGGCTCCTGATCCCCGCATCCAACGCGAAGGTCTTCGTCCTGGGCGCAGCGTTCTCACGCCTGGGCCCCGGCGCGACCTTCCGCACGGAGGTGCTGGCCGCGGGACCCATCGACGGCGG
>JBGPLH010000081.1:0-10955 GCA_041486365.1 Thermodesulfobacteriota bacterium
CCCGCAAGCCCGTAGCGCGTGGCCACGAGCGCGATCATCACCGGCGTGGCGAACTGCACGCCGCGCGCCAGGTTGAAGGCCGCTCCCATGGCGGTGCTCCGGATCGACGTGGGAAACAACTCCGCGAAGAGCGGCCCGTAGCCGCCGAACATCCCGGTCCCGAAGCCCACGAGGAACATGAACGCGAGGATCGCGGCCGGGCGCCCGGCCACCCGATCCCAGGCGAGGGTGATCATCAGGAGTCCGAGGGCCATCAGGAGCGAGTAGATCGAGTAGGCGGGGCGGCGTCCGAGACGGTCCGCGGCGAAGCCGAAGCTCGCATAGCCGAGGAAGCCCCCCATCTGCGTGACGAGGATCCATACCGCGGATTTCGCGAGCGAGAAGTGCCGCTCCTCGTGGAGATATCCCGGCAGCCATGAATACGTGAACCAGTAGGCCGACATGTCGAAGATCGCCAGGACAAGGCACAGGAGGAAGATTCTCCGGTGCGGTGGCCTGAAGAGGGCGAGAAGCTTGCTCCGCCGCTCCTCGGCCAGCGCGGCCTCGGGGACCTCGCCGCTCGCGATCCGGCGCCGCCGCTCGAGCCAGAGGTCCGACTCGGGGAGGGCCTTCCGCACGAAGATCACGAGGACCGCGGGAAGGAACGACACGAAGAACGTCGCGCGCCAGCCGATCGCGGGCGCGACGAACCCTCCGACGAGGGAGGCGAAGGCGATGCCCACGGGCGCCCCCGTCTGCATGAAGGCACCGTAGCGCCCACGCACCCGGGGCGGAAAGGTCTCGCCGATGTAGCTCTGCCCCGTGGCCCACTCGCCGCCAACGCCGAGACCCGTGATCACGCGGAACACGACGAGGGAGGCCATATTCCACGAGAGGCCCGAGAGCAGCGTGCCGAAGCTGTACGTGAGAATCGTCCACTGCAGGACCGTCTTGCGGCCGAACCGATCCGAGAGGACTCCGAACAACACACCCCCCGCCGCGGTGGCGGCGAGCGAGGCTCCGAGCACCGTGGACAGCTCGACGCGGCTGAAGTGGAGCTCCTTCCCGATGGGGATCAGCAGGAACGTGTAGAGGATGAGGTCGTAGAAATCGAAGACCCACCCCGCCCAGCTCATGAGCAGGATCCGGTAGTGCACCCCGGTGGGTCGTTCGTGATCGGCGAGCAGCATGGGCGTCATCGGCGGTTCGGGTCCTCTTGCGCGGCCCTACGGCGCGACGCTTTCTTACCGCAGGAAGCGGCGGGAATCCAGAAAGTTCGCGCTCGGGCGGGCACGCAACCGCAGGCGCGCCTTGACAGGGACCCATCCCCTCCCTAGCCTCCCGACCATGCCGACCCCTTCGCGCGCCCGGGCGATCCTCCTGGCCCTCCTGCTGCTCGCGCCCTCCCTGCTCTGCGCGGCGGATCCCGCGGAGCGTTCCGTGCCGCGGGGAGCGCGCCGCATCGGGTCGACCGAGGGGATCCACTGCTTCTGCCATTCGGGGTCGCAGCCCGGCGCCGCGTCGATGAGCCAGCCCGACGCTCCCTCTTCCCGCGCCCTCTACGCCGCGACCGTCGCCTTCGCCCTCGATCGGGGGCCGGCCTCCATGATCGTCGTCGTCCCTGATATCCCGGCGGCCGGACTCGTTTCCCCAAAGCCTCCGACCCTTCCTCCCAACGCCCTCGTCTGATCCAAGCCTGGTCAAAGCACCGGATCGCGCGGCACCGCCGCGCGGCTTCCGCGCGCGCCCGCATGGAGGCGTGGCGGCGGCCGGGATCCGGATCGATCACGCGTGCACGAAAGAGGGAGGAACCGATGATAGGGTCATGGCGGGGGGTATCGCTGGCGATGGCGGTCGTGCTCGGGGGCGCGGAGCGCGCGCTCGCGCACGGCATGGCGGGGAAACGATTCTTCCCGGCCACGCTCGCGACGGAGGATCCCTTCGTCGCCGACGAGCTGTCGCTCCCGACGGTCTCCACGTTCAAGGAGCCGGCCTCGGGGGACGAGCCTGCGACGCAGGAGACGGAGATCTCGGCGGAGCTCGCCAAGCGAATCACCCCGGAGCTGGGGATCGCCCTCGAAGAGGCCTGGGTGCGCCTCGATCGGGCCGGCGGCGGGACCGAGAACGGGCTCGCCAATCTCGGGGTGGGCCTGAAGTACCAGTTCCTGAAGAGCGCCGCCCACGAGGCGATCGCCTCCGTCGGCATGGGGCTGGAGATCGGCGGAACCGGGAACCATCGCGTCGAAGCCGATCCCTTCTGCACGCTCGCGCCCGCGTTCCTCTTCGGCAAGGGCTTCGGCGATCTTCCCGACCGGCTGCGCTATCTAAGGCCGCTGGCGGTGACCGGGGTGGCCGAACTCCAGATTCCGACGCGGGCGAGGACGACCCGCACAAACGTGGCGATCGAGGACGGTGAGCTCGAGGTCGAAACCGAGATCGAGCAACACCCGACGATGCTGGGGTGGGGGCTCGCGGTGGAGTACAGCATCCCCTACCTCCAGGCGCACGTGAAGGACGTGGGGCTCGGGCGGCCGTTCAACAGGCTCATCGCGCTCGTGGAGTTTCCCATGGCCACGCCGCTCAATCGCGGCGCGCGGGGCGAGACGATGGGCACTGTTAACCCGGGGATCCTCTGGGCGGGCAAGTCGTTCCAGATCGGCGTGGAGGCGATTGTTCCGGTGAACCGGCGGACGGGGGACCACGTGGGAGTCCTCGCCCAGGTCCACTTCTACCTCGACGACCTCTTCCCGAATAGTCTCGGCCGTCCCCTCTTCCGGAGGAAACCGTGAAGCGGACCCGGCTCCTGCTCGCGACGATCGCCCTCTCGCTCGGGGCGCCCGCGCCCGTCTCGGCGCACGCCTTTCTCGATCACGCGGCCCCCTCGGTCGGCGGCAAGGTGCACGCGCCTCCGGGTGAGGTGAGCCTCCGGTTCAGCGAGAAGCTCGAGCCGGCGTTCTGCTCGGTCCGCGTGCTCGACGCGAAAGGCGAGCGCGTGGACAAGGGCGACGCGCGCGTGGACGGCGGGGACCGGGGGATGCTGCGCGTGTCGCTCCGGGTCATCCCCGCGGGTGTGTACAAGGTGGTCTGGCGCGCCGTCTCGGTGGATTCGCACGTGACCGAGGGGGACTTCACCTTCGAGGTCGTCCCGTGACGGGGCAGCCTGCGCACGGGGCGTGGAACGGAAAGCCGCCATGACGGTGGTCATGGCCCTTCTCCGCGCAACCCACCTCCTGGCGTGCCTCTCCCTCGCCGGAACGCTGGTGTTCGCGCGGGTCATCCTGGAGCCGTCCGTCGCACGCGCCGGGGGCTCCGCGCGCGTGGAGGGCGACGTGCTGCGCCGGGGGCTCCTCCGCCTCGCATGGGCCGCCCTGGCCATCGCGCTCGCGTCGGGCGCGCTCTCGCTCGTGGCGGAAGCCTCGATCATGAGCGGTCTCCCGGCGACGGATCTGGTGAGCCACGACGTCATCTCGAAGGTCCTCACGGGAACGCAGTTCGGACGCGTCTGGTCCCTTCGCCTCGCCCTCCTGGCGATCCTTGCCGCGTGTCTCGTCCTTCGGGAAGGAAGGGGGACGGCGGGCGCCGGTAGAATGCCCGACACCCCCGGCATGCTCCTCGCGCTCTCGTTCCTCGTGACGCTGGCCTGGGCCGGCCACGCGGCGGCGCGCCAGGGAAGCGGCCGCGCATTTCATCTCGCCGGTGATGCGATTCACCTCGCGGCGGCGGGGGCCTGGCTCGGCGGCTTCCTCCCGCTCGCGGCCCTCCTCGATCGGGCGGTGCTATCCGCAGCCTCCTTCGCCATCGCCTGCGAGGCAACCCGCCGTTACTCGGCGCTCGCGCAGGCGTGCGTCGGAGCGCTCCTCGTCACCGGCTTCCTGAACGCGTGGTTCCTCCTGGGAAGCCTCCCCGCCCTCATCGGATCGGAGTACGGGCGGATCCTCCTCGGGAAGCTCGCCCTCTTCGCCCTCCTCCTCGCCCTCGCAGCGCGCAACCGGTCCCGGCTCGTCCCGCGGCTCCTGGCGGCGGGGGATTCCCCTCCGCCGGCGGCGCTCCGCGCCCTCCGCCGGAACGTCCTCCTCGAGGCGGCGTTCGGTATCGCGATCGTCTTCGTCGTGGGATGGCTCGGCGGAACACCGCCCGCGGCGGGACATTCGCCCTGACGGCGGACGCGCGAAGGACGCTTTCTTGAGGGAGGAGGCGCGGGCGCGCCGCGGGAAGACGGGTTCAGCGCGCGTCGGGCGGCTTCGTGGCGACGGCCACCTTCTGGGCGCCCGCCTTGCGGGCCACGTCCAGGAGGCTCACGGCCTCGCCCAGCAGGACCTTCTCGTCGCCTTCGAGGATCACGAGCCGGTCGCTCGTGGCGGCCACCGCCGCGGCGAGCGCCTTCGGGAGCGCGCCACGGGCCACCGGCTTGCCGTTGAGGAAGAGCCGGTTGTCGGGGGTGAGGGTCAGCGTCACCGATTGCGGCATGTTCTCGCCGGCGCCCGAGCGCGGCAGGGTCACCTTGAGCGCCTGCTGCACGAGCGCCGTGCTGGTCACCATGAAGATGATCAGCAGCACGAGGAAGACGTCGGTGAGCGGGGTGATGTTGATCTCGGCGACGATCTCCTCGCCGCCCGCATCGTCGTCGCGGAGCCTAGTCGCGCCCACGGGTCTCCTCCAGATCGGAGAGCGCGCCGGCCACCACCTCGCAGGCGGCCCGCAGCTCCACGCTGATTCGGTTGGCGCGGACGATCAGATAGTTGTAGGCGATGATGGCCATGACGGCGACGATGAGGCCCGCGGCGGTCGCCACAAGCGCCTCCGAGATGCCGGCCGCCACGACGGTGAAACCGCCCGAGCCCGTGATGGCCATCTGGCGGAACGACTTGATGATCCCGACCACGGTCCCGAAGAGGCCGATGAAGGGCGCCATGCTCCCGATCGTGCCGAGGATCCAGAGGCGCTCCTTCAGGCGCTGGACCTCCTGGGCGCGCGTGGCGTCGAGCACCTGGGCCACCCGGTCCGGCGCCATACGCTTCAAGCCCAGCGCTTCCCGGAAGACGGGGCTTGCCGGCGAGCGCACGAGGTCGCAGGCCGCGCGCGCGGAGCGCAGATCGCGCTCGTCGACGAATTCGAGCACCCGCCCCGTGAGGGCACGGGTCGCGCCGAGCGCACCGCGGTAGGCCCACACCCGCTCGAGGAACACCGCCACCGCGATCACGGAGCACAGCACGAGGGGGTAGATCGTCAGTCCCCCGTGCTCGATCAGGGTCATTATCGAATCAGGCATGCGTCGGGATCCATGTTGAAGAAGGTGGGGCCCGCGTCCCCCCGCGGGGCACCCGGAAGGAGGCGCCTAGCGCCCGGTGTGCTCCCGGGCGCGTCGCTCCACGAAGTCGATGACCCGCGCCTCCAGATTCACGCGGTCGAGCCGGTCGATCTCCTGCACACCCGTGGGGCTCGTGACGTTCACCTCCGTGAGCCAGCCGCCGATCACGTCGAGGCCGACGAACCACAGCCCGTGCTCGCGCAGCGCGGGCCGGAGCACGTCGCAGATCTCGCGGTCGCGAACGGTGATCTCCGCCTTCACGCACTCCCCTCCCACGTGGATGTTCGCGCGGGCTTCCCCGGCGCGCGGCACGCGAAGGGTCGCGCCGATCGGCTCGCCGTCCAGCAGGATGATCCGCTTGTCACCCTGCCGCGCCTCCGGCAGGTAGCGCTGCACGAGGACGTAGGCCGTCCCCTCCTTCGTGCTGCTCTCGAGCAGGCTCATCAGGTTCGTGTCGCTGCGCCGCAGGTGGAAGACGCCGAGCCCCCCGCAGCCGTCCAGCGGCTTCACGATCCCCTCCCCGCCCAGCTCGTCGAGGAACTCGAGGATCCGCCGCGGCTCCTTCGCGACGAGACTCGGCGGCGTGATCTCCGGGAAGCGGAGCGCGAAGAGCTTCTCGTTCGCCTCCCGCAGGCCGTGGCCCGAGTTCATCACGAAAGCGCCGCGCACGAGGGAGAGCAGATGCGCGGCGTACAGGTAGTCCAGGGTGTAGGGTGGGTCCTTGCGCATCAGGACCGCGTCCACCGCGTCGAGCTGCATCTCCTTGGCGGGGCCGAGGCGGTAGAATTCCTCCGCGCGCTCGACGCGGATCGGCCAGAGCCGCGCCTGGACCCGGCCACCCTTCAGGACCATCTCCTCGGCGCGCGTGTACAGCACTTCGTGCCCGCGCGCCTGCGCCTCGAGCATCAGGACGAACGTCGTATCCTTGTCGATGCTCACCCGCTCGAGCGGGTCCATCACGACGGCGATTTGGAGCGGCTTGGGAGAGGGCATGCGGCGGCGTCCCTCAGGGGGCGGCCGGCGCCATGCGCCGGATCTCGTGTCCCGCGGCCAGGGCGGCCACCTGCGCGATGACGCCGTAGACCGTGCGGAGGCAGGTGTCCTGGTAACACTCGCTGGAGGGGGCGGCCACTCCCTCGGGGCGCAGGCAGAACCGGGCGAAGGTGGAGCCGGCCGCGTTCAGGTTCTCGCGCTCGCTCCGGCCGCAGTGCTGCCGGAAGAAGCCGCCGATGAGGTCCATGCCGATGAGATACATGACGGGCTCGCCGGGGCACTCGTTGATCACGTCGATCGAGGGGACGCCTTCCTGGATCAGCACCTCACTCACCTCGACGTTGCCCTTCCCCGCGCTCATCTTCTGGCGCATCTTGCGGTTCGGGTTTCTTATTTCCTCTCCGCTGGCCACGGTGACGATCGCCATGCCGTAGGTGCCGGCGTTGTGCTTGACGAAGGCGTAGGGCGAATCCGGGATCCCGTGCTCCAGGTACTTCTCCCGCGTACGGGCGATCACGGCGTCCACCTTCGACGCGAGCCGATCGAGCCCCTCCGACGACTTGAAGTCGACGCCGCGCTCCACGTCGCTGATCGCCGAGAGCAGCCACGGATCCACCTCGAGGATCCCCGCGAAGTCGCGCAGGAGGCCTTCAAGGATCTCGAAGTAGACGTTCTTGCGGCGTGACCACCATCCCATCTCGAGCGGCGGCGTGATGGGGATCTCCAGGCCGTCGAGGATCTCCGGGCGCCCCGCCGACAGATCGTTGTTGAGCAGGATGAGGTCCGGCACGAACCCGCCGGCGGAAACCGCCGCGCCCTCGCGCCGCAGCCCGTGCAGCAGGTGCTCGTCCCCCTTCGTCCCGCGCACCTCCACGGTGGCTTCGCGGGCCTCGCCGAGGAATCCCAGGCGCACCTCGTAACCCGCGGCCTGGAGCAGCCGCTCCAGCGACGCCACGTTGTCCACGTAGGGGGCGTTGCGCGTGTGACTCTCGGGGATGAGCAGGACGCGCTTCACGGCGGCGCCGAAGCGCCCCTGAATGAAGCGCCGCGCCGACTCGGCCGAGTAATCGAAGAACTTTCCGCAGAGGTTGTTGAAGCCCGCGGGAAAGAGGTTCGTGTCGACGATGGCGATCTTGTAACCGGCGTTGCGGAGATCGCTGGAGGTGTAGAAGGGGAGCTTGAGACCGGAGGCCTGGGCCTGCATCCAGTCGTCGATGCGGGAACGGCGATCGACGATGCGGGCCTCGATCTCGCGGATCTGGTTCTTCGGCATGGGAGCCTCCGCGTGAGAGGAATTCACCGGCGCCCGTACGCCGTCCCGCGCGGGCGTGCTGTCAGCTCATAATCATTTCATCGCAGGCGCCCCCTCGTCGGGGGGCCCTCGGGTCTGTGATGTCGGAACGGGAGGCGCGTCACGCGCGACCGGTCCCGACGAGGGCATTTCTCCTGAACGGCCGCGATCGTAGCCCGGGCCCCCGGGGGTGTCAAACCATCTGCCGTGCTTCTTCTTTTATTGGCTGCGGGTTGCGCCTTTGATATATTTCTCTGCCTCCGGAGCCCTTTCCCGCCCCGGGGTTCTCTCCGGACGCCGATGCCCAGGAAAAACACGACATCCCGCGCAAGCCGAGGTGGCTCGGGCCGCACCGGGCGGAGGAGCGGTTTCTCCGCCTTCACGAAGGTGCTGATCGGGTTCGGGGCCTTCCTCGCGGTCCTGTCGGGCCTGTTCGCCTGGGGCCTGTACTACTACCTCACCTACGACCTCCCGAACCTCACCTCGCTCAAGGATTACGCGCGGACCGTTCCGCTCATCACGACGGTGTACGCCGACGACGGCACCGTGATCGGCGAGTTCTTCAAAGAGCGCCGCCGCTACGTCCCCAGCGAGAAGATGCCCCGGACGCTGGTGAACGCCTTCGTCGCGGCGGAGGACCAGCGTTTCTTCGAGCACCACGGGCTGGACTACCTGGGAATCGTCCGCGCCTTCGTCGAGAACCTGAAGGCCGCAGACCGGCTGCAGGGCGGAAGCACGCTCACACAGCAGGTGGCGCGCACGTTCTTCCTCTCCCGGGAGAAGAGCTTCGTCCGCAAGATCAAGGAAGCGATCCTCGCCACGCGGATGGAGCACTTCCTGTCGAAGGAGGAGATACTCAACCTGTACATGAACCACATCTACCTGGGCCACGGGGCCTACGGGGTCGAGGCCGCGGCGGAGAACTACTTCGGGAAGACGGTCTACCAGTTGAACCTCGCCGAGATGGCGCTCATCGCGGCCATGCCCAAGGCCCCATCCCGGCTCAATCCCTTCGCCGACGTGAAGCGCGCGGTCGCGCGGCAGCGCTACGTGCTCGATCGCATGGTCGAGTCCGACTTCATCCCCGAAAACCAGGCCGAGGAGGCGAAACGCCGGCGCATCGTGGTGAATCCGCTTCCCAACCCCACGCTGGAGGAGGCGCCCTACTTCACCGAGGCGATCCGCCGCTACCTGATCGACGTGTACGGCGCGGAGCAGGTGTACGAGGGCGGGATGGACGTCTATACGACGCTGGACCGGAACGACCAGCGCGCGGCCCAGGTGGCGCTCGAGCGCGGGCTGCGCGAGCTGGATCGCCGGCAGGGCTACCGCGGGCCGCTGCGCCACCTGGAGCCCTCCGAGATCCCGGCCTACCTGGCGAACCTCGACAAGAAGCCCCCGGCTTCGCGCTATCGCGGCGGGCGCGAGGGCGTCGTGGCATCCGTCAGCGCCGACGGAAGCGCCGCCCGCGTGCGCATCGGCTCCGATCGGGCGGGCGTGCTCCTACTTTCTGATATGGCCTGGGCGCGCCCGCCGAATCCGGAGAAGCCGCCGACCACGATTTCGTCCATCGACACAGCGCTGCGCGTCGGCGACGTGATTCTCGTCCGCGAGAAGGAGGTCGATGGACCCGCCCCGAAGGGCAGGGCCCCGTCCCGGCCCGCCACGCTCGACTTCGAGCTGGACCAGGTCCCCGAGGCGCAGGCCGCCCTGTTCTCCATCGAGGCCGGGACCGGTCACGTGCGCGCATGGGTGGGGGGCACCGACTTCTCGCAGAGCCAGTTCGACCGCGTGGCCCAGGGCCGCCGGCAACCGGGCTCGGCCTTCAAGCCGATCATCTACGCGGCGGCACTCGACCGCGGGTTCACGCCGAGCACCGTGATCGTCGACTCCCCGATCAGCTTCACCGACACCGCCGGCAACGTGTGGAGCCCGAGAAACTATGACGAGAAGTTCAAGGGGCCGGTGACGGTGCGGCAGTGCCTCGCCGAATCACGCAACGTACCGACGGTGAAGATCCTCGAAGCGATCGGCGTGAAGTACGTGATGAAGTACGCCCGCCGCCTCGGCATCACTTCCCCCCTCGGCAAGAACCTCTCGCTGGCGCTCGGCTCGGGTGAGGTGACGCTCTTCGAGCTCACGCGCGCCTTCGCCGTCTTCGACAGCCAGGGCAAGTTCGTGCGCCCCGTCTTCATCCGCAAGATCGTGAACCGAGAAGGGCAGATCATCGCGGTGAACCGCCGCGTTCCCGATCCGAACGCCACGGAGCCGGGCAAGGAGGAGAACGCGCCGCCGAAGGAGGACGAGCCGCTCCTCAAGCAGGCCTCGGCCAACCCGGAGGACTTCCCTCCCGGCAACGTGATCAGCCGCTCGACCGCCTACCAGATCACCGATCTTCTGCAGGGCGTGGTGAAGTACGGCACGGGGAAGAAGGTGCAGGCGCTCGGCCGGCCCGCGGCGGGCAAGACGGGCACGACGAACGATCTCCGCGACGCGTGGTTCATCGGCTTCACGCCGGAGCTCGTCGCGGGCGTCTGGGTAGGCTTCGACCAGGAGAAGCCGCTGGGCTACAAGGAGACGGGCGGAAAGGCGGCCGCGCCGATCTGGCTCTACTACATGGAGAAGGCGCTGGAGGGACGGCCTGTGCTCGACTTCGAGGTACCGAAGACGATCACCTTCGCCCGGGTGGACTACGATACGGGTCGGCCCGCTTCGGAAGGCGGCGGCGGGAAAACGATCTTCGAGGTGTACAAGGAAGGCCAGGAGCCCGGCGCCGGCGGCCCGCCGGGCGAGCAGCCCGAGACCACGGGGGATTCGGGAACGCCCGAGGCCGCCGCACCGCCGCCTCCCCGCAACCCGATCGCTCCGCCGCCCGTGGATTTCTTCAGGCGCGACTACAACCGGTGAGCGGCCATCCGGCATGAGCGTCCGGAAAGCTCCCGCGATCGCTCCCGAACGCCGCGTGCGCTGGGCTCTCGGCGCGCTCCTGGTGGGGGCGCTGACGTGGCTCCTCGGGGTACCGTGATCCAGCACCGTGCGGGATTCCCATCTTCACAGAGGGAGGCATGGATGGCGGGCGGCAAGCGCGCTTCGTTCAGCGCCAGGAAGCTCGAGGACGCGGTTGCCGAAGTCGGCGGGAAGTTGAACCTCACGGTGCGGCGGCAGGTGCGTGTCGGCAGACGCATCTGGGGATCGGAGCGGCGGATCGACATCGTGCTGAGTGATCGTGTCAGCAGGAAGAGCATCGGACTGGAATGCAAGGCCCAGAGCGCGAAGGGCACGGCCGAGGAGAAGATCCCCGCCACGATCGCAGACATCGGCTCCTGGCCGATTCAGGGATTGGTGGTCTTCGAAGGGGAAGGATTCTCGGAGAACATGAAGAGC
>JBGPLH010000082.1:0-10955 GCA_041486365.1 Thermodesulfobacteriota bacterium
CGGGCTTCGTCATCGAGCGCGCGGCCTACCGCCCGCTGCGCGGCGCCCCCCGTCTGACGGCGCTCATCACGGCGATCGGCGTGTCCCTCCTGCTCGAGAACGGGGGGCAGTCGATCTTCGGGGCCGATCCCAAGTTCTTCCCCACGCTCTTCGCGAGCCGTGACATCCGGCTTGGCGGCGGCGTGACGGTGACCAACATCCAGATCCTCATCCTCGCCGTCTCGATCCTCCTCATGACCGGCCAGACCCTCATCATCCGCCGGACGCGCATGGGCAAGGCGATGCGCGCCGTTTCCTTCGACATGAACGCGGCGCGTCTCATGGGCATCCCCATCGATGCGGTGATCAGCTTCACCTTCGTGCTCGGGAGCGCGCTGGCGGGCGCGGCGGGGGTGCTCGTGGGCCTGTCGAACCCGAAGATCGAGCCGCTGATGGGAATCATGCCGGGCCTCAAGGCCTTCGTGGCGGCGGTGCTCGGCGGCATCGGGAGCGTGCCGGGCGCGATGCTCGGGGGCATGCTCATGGGCGTCGCGGAGACCCTCGTGGTCGGCTACCTCTCGAGCACCTACCGGGACGCCATCGCGTTCATCATCCTGATCGCGATCCTCCTGTTCCGGCCGACGGGCCTGCTCGGCCGTGCGTCCGTGGAGAAAGTGTGATGGAAGCGCCGATCCAGCCGCCCCCGCCCGGCTCCGGCGAGCGCCGCGCCGCGGTGCGCGCGTGGATCGTTGCCGCCGGCATCGCGGCCGCCCTCCTCGGGTCCCAGGCCGTGCTCGATGCGGCGCTCAATCCGTACATCCTGCAGATCCTCGTGTACGTCGGGATCAACATCACGCTGGCGGTGAGCCTCAACCTCATCAATGGATACACCGGGCAGTTCTCCCTGGGCCACGCGGGCTTCATGGCGCTGGGCGCCTACACCTCCGCGGCCCTCACCTTCTATCTCGGGGCGTTCGCCGACCGGGCCTTCGGAGGGGTCCCCGGCGCGCAGACGATCCTCTTCGTGCTCGCGCTCGTCGCCGGGGGCGTCGTCGCGGCGATGGCGGGGCTGCTCGTGGGGATCCCGACCCTCCGACTCCGGGGAGACTACCTCGCGATCGCGACGCTCGGGCTCGGGGAGATCATCCGCGTGGTGATCCTGAATCTCGACTTCGTCGGCGGGGCGCGGGGCTTCACGGGGATCCCCGAGCGCACCAATCTCTTCTGGGTCTACGGCGTCGCCGCGCTCACGATCCTCGTCGTGCACCGCTTGACGGTGAGCACCCGGGGCCGGGCGTTTCTCGCGATCCGGGAGGACGAGACGGCCGCCGAGGCCATGGGGATCGACACCACGCGCTACAAGGTGACGGCCTTCGTGGTGGGGGCCTTCTTCGCCGGCATCGGGGGCGGGCTCTTCGCGCACTCGGTGACCTACCTGCACACCAACACGTTCTCGTTCCTGAAGTCCATCGAGTTCGTGGTCATGGTGGTGCTGGGCGGCATGGGGAGCATCACGGGCTCGGTGATCGCCGCGGCGGTGCTCACGGTGCTCCCCGAGCTGCTGCGCGCAGCTCAGGAGCTGCGTATGGTGATCTACTCGCTCCTTCTCATCGTGCTGATGCTCGCCCGCCCGCAGGGGCTGCTCGGCACGCGGGAGATCAGCGTCCGCCGTATTGGCGCGCGGCTGCGCGGGCGGCGACGGGCGCCGGCCGCGTGAGGTCGAGGATGGCTCTCCTGGACATTCTGAATTGCACCCTGCGCTTCGGCGGCCTCACGGCCGTGAAGAACTTCTCCCTGGCGCTCGAGCCCGGCGAGCTGGTCGGCCTGATCGGACCCAACGGCGCCGGAAAGACCACGATCTTCAACCTCATCTCGGGCGTCTACGAGCCGAGCGAGGGGGACATCCGGATCGAGGGGAAATCCGTCGCCGGGATGCGTCCCTCGCGGATCAACCGGCTCGGCGTGGCGCGGACCTTCCAGAACATCCGACTCTTCCCGCAGCTCACGGTCCTGGACAACGTGCGCGTGGCCTTCCACACCCAGCTGCGCACGAGCCTGCTCGAGGCGGTGCTCGACGATCCGGCCTACCGCAGCGAGGAGGCGTGGGTCGAGGACCAGGCCATCGCGCTGCTCCGGATCTTCGGCCTGGACGAGGCGCGCGGGGAGCGCGCGGGCTCGCTCCCCTACGGCGAGCAGCGGCGGCTGGAGATCGCCCGGGCACTGGCCACGCGCCCCCGCCTGCTGCTCCTGGACGAGCCCGCCGCGGGCATGAACCCCCAGGAGAAGGGGGAGCTCATGGAGATGATCCGCTGGGTGCGGGAGCACTTCGCGCTCACCGTGCTGGTGATCGAGCACGACATGAGCGTGGTGATGGGGATCTGCGAGCGGATCGTCGTGCTCGACTACGGCAACGTCATCGCGGCGGGCACGCCGGCGGAGATCCGACGCGATCCGAAGGTCATAGCCGCCTACCTCGGCGTGGATGCGCCGGAGCTCCCCGGGAACGACGCGCCCGGAGCGGGCCGATGAGCGAACCTGTGAACGGCCGCCCCGCGGAGCGGCCCGTCCTCCAGATCGCGGGCCTGCACGTTTACTACGGCGCGATCCACGCGCTGCAGGGAGTGAGCCTGGAGATCCGCGCGGGCGAGATCGTCACGTTGATCGGCGCCAACGGGGCGGGGAAGAGCACCCTCCTGCGCACCGTCTCGGGGCTCCTGCGCCCGCGGGAGGGGGAGCTGCTGTACCACCTCGACGGCCGGACGATCGATCTCGCCGGCGAGCGGCCCCACGAGATCGTCGGACACGGGATCTCCCACGTGCCCGAGGGGCGCGGCATCTTCGCCAATCTCACCGTGCTCGAAAACCTCGATCTGGGTGCCTACCTGCGCCGGGACCGCGCCGGGATCCGGGAAGACCTCGAGCGCGCCTTCGCCCTGTTCCCCCGCCTTCGCGAGCGCGCGCGCCAGAGCGCGGGCACGCTCTCCGGCGGCGAGCAGCA
The DNA here is from genome assembly GCA_041486365.1 of Thermodesulfobacteriota bacterium. Lineage (GTDB taxonomy): Bacteria > JAUYMQ01 > JAUYMQ01 > JAUYMQ01 > JAUYMQ01 > JBGPLH01. The sequence goes on from JBGPLH010000082.1 coordinate 2,978, forward strand.
GATGCTCGCCATCGGCCGCGCGCTCATGGCGCGCCCGCGGCTCCTCCTGCTGGACGAGCCAAGCTTGGGCCTCGCGCCGCGGCTCGTGCAGTCCATATTCGCCATCGTGACCGAGATCAACCGGTCCGGAACACCGATCCTCCTCGTCGAGCAGAACGCCCGAATGGCGCTCTCGGTGGCCCATCGCGGATACGTGATGGAGGTCGGCTCCATCGTGCTCGAGGGCGAGGGACGCGCGCTCCTTCAGATGGACGAGGTGCGCCAGGCCTATTTCGGAGAGGGGGCCTAACGGGAGGTAGAACGTCGTTGAACGTCCCGCGCGCGGGTGATAACAATGGCGTGCGGACGCTGCAGTCGGAGACAGCCCACGCGAGAGGGGGTGCGCGCATGCCCGATTCCGAGCACGGAAACCTGGCGAACTGGGATGGGACCGAGCGGGGACGCTACGAGGTCTGGTTCCTGAAGCTCAATCACCGCGCGAGCGGCACGGCCCTCTGGCTGCGCTACACGTTCCTCTCGCCGCTCCCGGGGAAGGGCGATCCGATCGGGGAGGTCTGGGGCATCTTCTTCGACGCGCGCGATCCCAAGCGCAATCTCGCCATCAAGCAGACCCTTCCCGCGGCGGCGGCCACCATCGGCAGGGGCCCCTTCGCGATCCGGATCGGCGAGAGCGAGCTGACCAACGCCTCGGCACGCGGCGTGCTCCGCCGGAACGCCGACGAGATCCGATGGGACCTCGCCTGGGATCCGAGCCCCGAGACCTTCGAGCCGTTCCCGTTCGAGGGGATGTACCGTGCGCCGATCCCCAAGACCAAGTGGAACTCCCCGCACCTGGACATCCGCATGCGAGGCGCCTTCGGCGTCCGCGGCGACACCTATCCCTGTGACGGCGAGCCGGGACAGCAGTCGCATCTGTGGGGGACGAAGTCGGCCGACCAGTGGGCCTGGGCCCACTGCAACGCGTTCGAGGAAGGCGGCGGGGTGTTCGAGGGTCTCAGCGCGCGGATCCGGCTCGGCCCCGTGAAATCCCCGAGCCTCACCGTGCTGCACCTGCGCTCGGAAGGGGAGACCTACCTCTTCAACTCGCTCCTCCAGCTCCTCACGAACAAGAGCATCGCTGGCCTGGAGCGCTGGACGTTCTCGGCCGAGAACGAGCGGTACCGGCTCCACGGCGCGATCACGTCGAACCTCGCGGACTTCGTCGGGGTGAAGTACACCGACCCGGACGGCGAGCCGCTTTACTGCCACAACACGAAGGTCGCCTCCTGCGAGCTGGCTCTGGAGGAGCCCACCGGCGGTGCCTGGTACCCGATCCAGAAGTTCAACTCGCGGGGCACGACGGCCTTCGAGTGGGTTTCGAGGACGCCCGATCCGCGCGTGGAGATGCTGATCTAGCGCGTTCGCCCACCCGTCCCTCGCCCCCGGGCTCCCCTCCATCCGTGCTTTCGCCCGTTCCGTTTGCGCCCGCGGCGACTCCAGCCGTCAGCGCCTCGGATTCATTCCCGCCTGGATCCCGCCGCCCGGCAGCGTCGCGAGGCGGATCGGTTTGCGCGGCAGGAGGCCCGCGTCGCGTTGCCAGCCGGCCATCTCGGCGAAGGACCAGGTGCCGGACTCGCTGGTGAGGGCGAAGAACGCGTTGAGCAGCGCGCCGGTCTGCCCCGGCTGGTCCGGCGCGTCGCGCCGCAGGACCTCGAGGTTCACGTAATACCCTCCCGGTCGCAGGGCGCGGGCCACGCGGCGGGCGAGCGCGGCGTTGGTCGGCGCGTCGAAGTGGTGGATGAGATTCGCGACGAAAACGAGGTCGTAGTTGTCCTCGCCGAGATCATCGGCGAGGGCGTTGCCGGCGCGGTGGACGACGCGGTCCCCCATGTTCTCCCTGGCGAGGATCGGCGCCGCGTGCTCCACCGCCGCCGGGAGATCGAGAATCGTCGAGCGCAGGGCCGGGTGGCGGCGGCAGAGGTTGACGGAGTAGAAGCCGTGGGATCCGCCGATGTCGAGCATGGCCGTCGCGCCGCGGGGGACCGGTGTGCGCCGCCCAACCTCCGCCGCCGAGAGACTTGAGAGCGAGCGCATCCCGCGCTGATAGAGCGGCCACATCTCGGACGAGAAATCCGCGTGGACGTTGAGATGCTTCCCCGTGCGCACGAAGTCCTCGAGGCGCCCGATGATATCCCATTCCGCGAAGCGCCAGATCATGTTGTCGTGGAGTGATCTCGGGCTCGAGCGGAGGAGCCATTTTCGCGCAACGGGGGCGAGCGCGTAGCGTCCCTCGAAAAAGCGCAGGTAGCCGGTCCCCGTGACGGCGTCGAGGAGGGCTGTCGTGGCCCGGAGATCGGTTCCGCAGCGCTTCGCCACCTCGTCAACGGTCGCCGAGCCATCCGCGAGTGCCTCGAAGACGTCGAGCTTCGTGGCCACCATGATCACGCGGGCGTAGACGATCGTGTGAAAGGTGTCGAGGATCGGCATGGGGATGACGCCCGCGAGCCTGGCGAACCGTTCGACGAGGCTCTCGGAAAGGAATCCGATCTTCACGGGATTCTCCTGGGGAAAGTTGCAAACGAGGATCCGGTGAGGATATCGGCGCGTCAGGTCAACGACCCATCCAGCAGCTCGTCGAGCGTGGAGCCGACGACGAGGAGCAGGCACCCCTCGCGCGTCGACTGGATGCCGTGGATCGAGTTCTGCTCCGCCCGCTGGTAGTCGCCGGCGCGCAGGAGCGCGTCGCCCGAAAGCAGATCGCCCTGGAGCACGTAGCATTCCTCCGGGCCATCGTGCCGATGGCGCGGGAACGTGGCGCCGGGGACCATGCGCATGAGCTGGGTCACGCGTCCGCTCGACTCGTCGAGGTGGAGAACGCGCAGCTCGACCCCTTCGAAGGGCGTCTGGAGCCAGGCGCCCTGGTCCGCCGGAAGGATGGCGATGAGAGGAATCCCGCGCGCCGGGGTCGAGGCCCGCTCCTCGCCCCGGATGCGATCGAGCACACGGGCGCGAAGATCCGTGGGCGGTTCCGTGGACGGGCCCAGCAGGCCCAGTGCCCCCGTCACGCGCGAAAGCTCCTCCACTTCCGCTCGGCACGCGGCGCAGGTGGACAGGTGCCTCTCGAAGCCCTCGGCCTCGCCGGCCGGCAGCGCCCGCATCGCGTACAGTGCCGCCCGATCGCGCGCCTCGTCGTCCAGGTAGTCGTGCGGTCTCATGCGCCTTCTTCCATCGCGCCCGCCAGGACGCGGCGGAGCGTGTTCAGGCCGCTGCGGATCCGGGTCTTCACGGTCCCGAGGGGCTCACCGAGCGCCTCCGAGACCTCCGTGTGCGTCAAGCCGCCCCAGAAGGCGGCCTCGATGGCGCGGCGCTGTTCGGTCGGCAGGGACTCGAGCGCGAGGCCGACCAGGCGGGCCAGCCGGGACGATCGGATCGCGCTTTCGGGATCCGCCGCGCCGTCGGCGAGTTCAAGGGCCGCCTTCAGGCTGTCCTCGCGACGGGCTCTCCGTTTCACGGCCCGAAACCGATCGATGGCACGGTTGCGCGCGAGCGCGAGGATCCAGACCCGGACGCTTCCCCGCGTGGGGTCGTACCGGTCCGCTTTCCTCCACACCTGGGTGAAGACCTCGAGCGTCACCTCCTCGGCGGCCCACTCATCGCGGAGAATCCGAAGCACCCAGCCGTAGACCTGGGCGCTGGTGGCGTCGTAGAGCGCCGTCAGGGCCCGCTCGTCGCCGGCCGCCGCGCGCACAAGAGTCTCCACCAACGCATCGGGAGCAGGCGCGGCCGGGCTCGGGGCTCGGGTCTGCAAGGCGAACTCCATGTAGGTCTATACGGACCGGAGAGTCCGGTGGATTTCGAGACGGAGCATATACTCTCCGTGCCCCGCCCGTCGTCCCCTCACTTAAGCAGGAGGACCAGGGCCAGGACAAGCGAAAAGCGTCCCGGACCCCCGACCCACCCCCGGGGGCGCGGCGATCGGCGGTGATGTTCGCGGTCTTCGGGCCGATGCGCTATTCTGGGGGCCTTTCCAGGCCCCCGCCTCAAGCGGGGGGCTGCCCTCTCCGATAGGACATCTCGAAACCCATGTCCGATCTGGCGATCCTCATTCTGGCGGCTGGCAAGGGAACCCGGATGCACTCCGGCCGGGCGAAGGTTCTCCACGAGATCCTCGGGGAGCCGATGCTCGTGTACCCGCTTGCGGCCGCGGCGCACCTCCGGCCCTCCCGGATCGTGTGCGTGATCGGCCACCAGCCCGCCGAGATCCGGCGGAGCCTCGAGGGCGCGCAGGTCACCTTCGTGCTGCAGGAGCCTCAGCTCGGGAGCGGCCATGCGGCGCTCGCGGCGCGGGAGGCGCTCTCGGATTTCGTGGGAAGGATCCTGATCCTGTTCGGCGATTGCCCCCTCGTGCGGCCGGAAACGCTGGAGGGCTGCCTCGCCGATCACGACCGGACGGGACGGGCGATCACGCTGCTGGGGATGCGCCTGGCCGATCCCACGGCCTACGGGCGGATACTCCGGGACGAATCCGGGGCGGTGAAGGCGATCCGCGAGGAGCGGGACGCGTCGCCCGAGGAGAAGAAGATCGACCTCGTTCACTCGGGCGTGATGGTGGCGGAGTCCGCGACGCTTTGGAAGGCCCTCGAGCGCGTCCGCACCGACAACGATCAGGGCGAGTACTACCTGACGGACGTGGTGGGGATCGCGACGGGCGACGGGCTCGCCGTGGGCGCCATCGAGGCGGCCGACCCGGAGGAGCTGCACGGGATCAACACGCGGGCCGAGCTGGCCCGGGCCGCGGCGCGGCTGCGCGACCGGATCAACGCGGATCACATGACCGCGGGCGTGACCCTCGCGGATCCGTCCTCCGCCTGGATCGGCCCGCGCGTGCGGATCGGCGCCGACACGGCCATCGGCCCCAACGTGACCCTCTCGGGGATCACGGTGATCGGCGAGGGCTGCACGATCGAGACCGGCTCGGTGATCGCGATGGCGCGGATCGGGAGCAACGTCCACGTGAAGCCTCACTGTGTGATCCGCGAGTCGGTCGTCGAGGACGACGTCCAGATCGGTCCCATGGCGCACCTGCGGCCCGAGGCGATCCTGCGCAGGGGCGCGCGGGTGGGGAACTTCGTGGAGATCAAGAAGAGCGAGATCGGTCCGGGCACCAAGGTGAATCACCTCACCTACATCGGCGACGCCACCGTGGGCGCCCGCGTGAACGTCGGGGCCGGTACTATCACCTGCAACTACGACGGCGAGAAGAAGCACCGCACCGTGATCGAGGACGACGTCTTCATCGGATCGAACACCCAGCTCGTGGCGCCGGTCACCGTGGGCCGGGGGGCCTACGTGGGCTCCGGCTCCACGATCACCAGGGACGTGCCGCCCGGAGCGCTCGCGGTGGGGCGCGGGAAGCAGCGCAACATCGAGGGGTGGGTGTCCAGACGCAGGGGCAAGACCCGGGAGAGCGAGTAAGGGCTCCAGGAGGTGGGGAAGGCCATGTGCGGACCGCCGGCTCCGCGCGAAGCGCGGGCCGGATAAGTTCAAACAGGATTCCAGGAGGCGGGGAATCACATGTGTGGAATCGTCGGATACATCGGCGAGCGGGACGCGGTCGAGGTCCTCATGGACACGCTCCGCAAGCTCGAGTACCGCGGCTACGACTCGGCGGGCGTGGCGCTGCTGCATGACGGCGTCGTGCGCGTCGTGAAGTGCCAGGGCAAGCTCGAGAATCTCCAGCGCCTCCTCGACAAGGACCGCCCCCGTGGGCGCGTCGGCCTCGGCCACACCCGCTGGGCCACCCATGGCAAGCCCTCGACCGTGAACGCCCATCCGCACTCGGCGGGCACCGTCACGATCATCCACAACGGGATCATCGAGAACCACGTGGCGCTCAAGCGCCGGCTCAAGGAGCAGGGGGCGCAGTTCGCCAGCGAGACCGACACCGAGATCCTCGCCCACCTGATCGACGCGAAGCTGAAGCAGGGACTCGCCTTCGAGAATGCCGTGCGCGCCGCGCTCTCCGAGGTCGAAGGGTCCTACGCCGTGGCGGTGCTCTCGGCCGAGCATCCCGACCGGCTGATCGCCGCCAAGAACGGCGCGAGCCCGCTCATCCTGGGCTACGGGCAGGGGGAGAGCTTCATCGCGAGCGACATCCCGGCGTTGCTGGCCTACACGCAGCGCGTGGTGGCGCTGGAGGACGGGCAGATGGCCGTCGTCACGCGCGACGCCATCCGCGTCGCCCGGCTTGACGGTACGCCGGTGAGCGTCGAGCCTGCGACGATCTCCTGGACCCCCGTCATGGCCGAGAAGGAGGGCTACAAGCACTTCATGCAGAAGGAGATCCACGAGCAGCCCCGCGCCATCGTGAACACGATCGGCACCCGCGTGAACGAGGAGGAAGGCGAGGTCGTCTTCGACGGTTTCAAGATCCCGGAGGAGGTGGTTTCCCGGATCCGGCGCGTGCATCTCGTCGCCTGCGGGACCGCCTGGCACGCGGCGCTCGAGGGGAAATTCATGATCGAGGAGCTGGCGCGGATCCCGGCGGAGGTCGATCTCGCCAGCGAGTACCGCTACCGCAACCCGATCGTGGGCAACGACACGCTCCTCGTCGCCGTGTCGCAGTCCGGCGAGACCGCCGACACGCTCGCGGCGCTCCGCGAGGGGAGGCAGAAGGGGGCCTGGGCGATCTCGATCTCCAACACCGAGGGCTCGAGCATCTCCCGTGAGTCCGCCGCGACGCTCTACACCTTCGCGGGCCCGGAGATCGGCGTGGCGAGCACGAAGTGCTTCACGACGCAGATCGTCGCGCTCTACCTCCTCGCGATCCACCTGGGCCGCCGGCGGGGCACGCTCACCGCCGAGCGGGCCCGCGAGCACCTCCACGCGTTGCTTCGCCTCCCCAAGCGCGTGGAGGAGGTGCTGGAGCTGGAGCCGCAGGTGAAGACGATCGCCAAGAAGTACGCCCACGCCCGTGACTTCCTGTACCTCGGGCGCGGCACGAACTACCCCATCGCGCTCGAGGGGGCGCTCAAGCTCAAGGAGATCTCCTACGTCCACGCGGAGGGATACCCGGCCGGCGAGATGAAGCACGGGCCGATCGCGCTGATCGACGAGAACATGCCCGTGGTGGTGCTCGTCACGAAGGGGAAGACCTACGAGAAGGTGCTCTCGAACCTGGAGGAGGTCCGCGCCCGGGACGGCCGCGTGATCGCCGTGGCCACGGAGGGGGACCCGGAGATCCTCGCGAAGTCCGACGACGCGCTGTTCGTGCCCGACCTCGGCGAGTTCCTGACGCCGCTCCTGTGCGCGATCCCGCTACAGCTCCTCGCCTACCACATCGCCGTCCTCAAGGGCACCGACGTGGATCAGCCGCGCAACCTGGCCAAGAGCGTCACCGTCGAGTAGGGGGGTGGGGGTCAGGCATGACTTATTGACTTGTTAAGTCAATAAGTCATGCCTGACCCCATCTCCGCTCGGCCCGAACGACGACCCCCGGCCTGGGCTGGGGGTGTTTTTTTCGGGAGCGTGTCGTCTCAGGCGGGCGCCGGATCCACCCACCGGATCTCCCATCGGCAGTACGCGTCCTTGCGGTGCACGCAGCGCGTCTCCTCGACCGCCACGTCCTTCGCGCCGGCCATCCGCAGCAGCGTCCTGTTCCAGCCGCGCAGGGTGAGGCAGATCTCGGGGGCGGGCGCCCCGTAGGAGACCAGCTCGACGTGGGCGGTGCCCGGACCGTCCAGGGCGACCCGGTAGAGGCCGGTGTCGTGGTAGGTGTGCCAGATCAGGGCGCCCTTCTGAAGCGTGCCCGCCGGATCGCCCGGGCGGAACAGGTGCCTGTACAGGTCGCTCAGATCGGCGCGCGCGCCGAATTCGCCGATGAACTCGTACACGTCCATCCCCGGGTCCGGGAGCACCTTCGCCAGGACCCGGCACAGCGCGACGTGATCCTCCTCGGGGTACCAGGCGAAGGGGTACAGGCGATTCTCGAGGTAGGGAC
>JBGPLH010000083.1:0-10903 GCA_041486365.1 Thermodesulfobacteriota bacterium
CTTGACGAAGCCGTCCGGGTTCGAGTCCCGGCCCTGGCACCAACATGGAAGAGCAATCGCGAGCCCCCGCCACCGGCGGGGGCTTTCGTCTGGCGGTGATCGGGCGGGGAGCCTTGACACGCCGCCGGGCCTGTGGCGTGATGGCGGACGGGGGGAGGTTGTAGGGGCCCAGCCACGCCCACAGCCTCCGCCGGGAGCGTCTGAGACGCCGGCGACCGGGGTTTGCGGTCGGCCGGCGTTTTTCGTTCGGTCGAAGGGGCGGGTGCGGGTCCGGATCCCCGGCACCCCTAGTACCGCAGAAGGAGAACCAGCCATGTTCGTCGCGGCCGGCTTCCCCCTCCGCCCCCTCGCCCTCGCCGCCGTGCTCATGGCGGCGCTCCCGGCGACGGCGCGGGCCGGAAGCAGCATCGTCATCAAGGTCAATCTCGGCACCGTCAATACCGGTGGCATCACGCCGGGGGATCTCCCCGGCTTTCCCGTCACGATCACGCAACCGGGTGCCTACGAGCTCGACGGAAACCTCGATCTGCGCAGCCAGCACACTCCCTGGAACGTGAACGCGATCCAGGTCACCGCGGACAATGTCACGATAGATATGAAGGGGTTCGCGATCATCGGACCCGCGGTCTGCTCGGGGCATCCCCCCGTCTGCATGCCCATCGGCACGGGCGACGGGATCAGCTCGATCAACAGCAACATCGTCGTGGAGAACGGGACGATCCGGGGGATGGGAAGCGATGGCATCGCGCTCGCCAACAACGTGCGGGTATCGAACGTTCGCGCCATCAGCAACGGCGGGGACGGCATCGCTGTGCTCGATACGTCGATCGTGGAGAACTGCACCGTCCAGTCCAACGGGGACGACGGAATCCAGGTCGGCAACACGTCGACGGTCCGGGGGAACGTCGTCAAGGACACCAAGGAGCAGGGGATCGTCGCGCTCAACGCGTCCACGGTGATGGGCAACTCGGTGTTCCGGAGCGGCCTGCAGGGGATCTTCACGATAGGCGCCTGCACGGTGACGGGGAACACCTCGGTCGGACAGGCGACCAGCTTCGGGCTGAGCCTGGGCACCGGCACCGGGTACGGCGGGAACGTCCTCACCGACAACAACGGTCCCGTCGGGAACAACAACCCGCAGGTCACCGGCGCGGGGATCCAGATCGCCCCGAACGTGTGCGGAACAGACACCGTGTGCCCGTGAGGGCGCACCATCGCCTGTCTCCCGGCGCCTCGCGGCTGGCCATCCTGCGGGGCGCCGGATTCCTTCAATCGGAACTTGTCGGCCCGGGCTTCGCCCGGGACCTCCGGGCGCCGGAAAGCCCGAGCCGTCCCGAAGCGCCCCCGACCCTGACGCCGGCCGGCTTGACCCCGTCGCCCCCGGTGGTACAGTGGCCGGGCTAGTTCTCCGGGACATCCGCGCGTCGTCCTGCGCGCGGTCCCCCCTCTCGGAAACATCTCCCCCCGACGTCGTCTCTCCGCGAACCGCCGCGGCACTTGGCACGCCTTGTGCGGCGAAAGGGGATTCCCATGCGCGCTTTCAGGACCACCCCGATGACGGCCCTGTGTTTCATGGTTCTCGCGACCGCGGCTTTCGCGGGAACGCCCAAGGCGCCCAAGGCGCCGAAGTCGGGGACGATCTGTCCCGCCGACACGGTCCAGGCAGGCTCCCTCTGCGCGGATAGGTACGAGGCGAGCGTCTGGAGCGTCCCCGCCACGAACACGTCACTCATGGCACGCGTGAAGGCCGGCGCCGTCACGCTCGCCGACCTCACCGCGGGCGGTGCGACGCAGATGGGCGCGGCGACCGGCGCTTGCACGGGAACCGAGTACCCCGTCGAGTTCCCGCGGAACGGGAACTGGACGGCGCCTCTCTTCGCGCTCTCGATCCCCGGCGTCTCGCCGAGCGCCTGCATCTCCTGGTACCAGGCCACGCAGGCCTGCGCGCTCTCGGGGAAGCGGTTGCTGCGGAACGAGGAGTGGCAGCTCGCGGCGGCGGGAACGCCCGATCCCGGCCCCGCCGATGACGGCGTCGCCCAGTGCAATGTCGCCGGGACGATGGCGGCGAGCACGGGCGCGCGTACGCTCTGCGTCTCTTCCTGGCTGGCCGCCGACATGATCGGCAACCTCGCCGAGTGGACCGCGACCTGGGACGAGAACGCCGACGGGTGCAGCGATCTCACGGGCGAGTTCGGGGGCGGGGAGCAGTGCTTCGGGGGCGACCCGGGCGGCAACCGCGTCTTCGGCCTCGTGCGCGGCGGCTCCTACCTGTCGGAGGAGAAGGCCTCCACCTTCACCCTGTGGACGTTCAACGTCGAGACGCAGTCCAGGGAGATCGGCTTCCGCTGCGGGCGTTGAGCGCCGCGCGTTCGGGTGGCCCGCGTAGCGTCGCTGTGCTTGATCGGCGTCCCGGCGATGCTAGAGTGCGGGTATGGTCCGCTTCGCACCGCTCCGCCCGCCCCTCCGCAGTCCCGACCCCGGTCCCTTCGACATCATTGGCGACGTCCACGGCTGCCACGTCGAGCTCGTCTCGCTGCTCGAGCGTCTCGGATACCGCCGCGACGGCGATGCGTTCTTCCACTCCGCAGGCCGGCGTGCCGTCTTCCTGGGTGATCTCCCCAACCGGGGCCCCGCCAACGTGGCCGTGCTTCGCACCGTCGCGGCCATGGTCCGCCGCGGAAGCGCGCTGTACACGCCGGGGAATCACTGCCTGAAGCTCCGTCGGGTGCTCACGGGGGACCGATCCGATCCGAAGGGAGCGACGCTCACCACGCTCGCGGAGCTGGAGGCGCTCGCGCCCGCAGAGCGCGAGGAGGCGGTCGCCGGGTTCCTCAGCCTCTGCGAGGAGGCGCCGCCGTACCTGATTCTCGACGCGGGACGGCTCGTCGTCGCACACGCGGGCATCGAGGCGGAGATGATCGGAGAGGTGAGCGAGGCGATCCTGCGCTTCGTCCGTGAAGGGGAGGTCACGGGCCGCACGCCGGAGGGGCGGCCCATCCGGCGCGACTGGGCGGCGGACTACCGGGGCGACGCCCTCGTGGTTTACGGCCACACGCCCCGGCCGCAGGTGCGCTTCGTGAACAACACCGTGAACATCGACCAGGGCTGCGTCTACGGCGGCTCCCTCACGGCGCTCCGTTACCCCGAGCGCGCGACCGTGAGCGTGCACTCGCTTCGCGCGTACTGGCCTCGCGCCGCCGTGGGGACAGCGGAGAGTTGACATCGCCCGGCGAATGGTGCTTCTTCTTGCCCCGAAGCCGGGGGTATCCGGCTCGATGGTTCTTCCCGAGGGGGTTTCGGCGTGATTTACCCGACAGGAGGGGGGTTCATGCAATTTGTGACGTACCGGCACCTGGTCCGCGTGGCGACGGCGGGCGTGATCGTTCTGGGTGTGTCCACCCTCGTCGCCTGCGGCGGACCGAAGAAGGAAGAGAGTGCGCCTGCCGAGACGGCGGCGCCGGCCGAGCAGGCCGCGCCCGCGCCTGAGGCGGCGCCCGCGGCTCCGGCTCCCGAGGCCGCGCCTGCGCCCGAAGTGGCGGCGCCGGCCGCGACCGGTGGCGCGACGCTCGGAGACGCGAGCAAGGGCAAGGCGATCTACGAGACCTACTGCGTGACCTGTCACGGGCCCGGGGGCAAGGGCGACGGGCCGGCCGCAGCGACGCTGCCGAAGAAGCCCGCCGCTCACTCCGACGGTAACTACATGAACCCGCTGACGAACGCCGAGCTGTACAAGGCGATCAAGGAAGGTGGCCAGTCCGTCGGCAAGTCCAACGCGATGCCGCCCTGGGGCGGGACGCTCAGCGACGATCAGGTCAAGGACGCCCTCGCCTACGTCCGGTCCCTGGCCAATCCGCCGTACACGGGCCCGAAATGATCCGGGATCCCTGACACGCGGCCTTCTTGTAACGCCGAAGGCTCCGGAGCGCGCGCTCCGGAGCCTTCGTGCTTGCGGGGTGCGGCGCGCCGGCGCCGCCCGGGATCAGAGTGTGCTTCCGCCGTCCACGACGAGAACCTGCCCCGTCATGTAGCTCGAGGCCTCGCTTGCGAGATACAGCGCGATCCCCGCGATCTCCTCGGGCTGCCCGTGCCGTCCCATCGGAATGCCCCGCACCGCCTCCTGGTAGATCTCCGGCGTGTGGATCAGGGCGTGGGAGAAGGCCGTGTCGATCAGCCCCGGAGCGATGCAGTTCACGCGCACGCCGGTCCCGGCCAGCTCCTTTGCGAAGGTCCTCGTCATGTGGATGACCGCGGCCTTGCTGATTCCGTAGGCCCCGAGCAGGGCAGGCGCGCGCAGGCCGCCCGTGCTCGCCAGGTTGATGATCACGCCGGAGCCCTGGTTCATCATGATCTGCGCGGCGCGGCGGCTCGCGATGAACTGCCCCCGGAGGTTCACCTCCATCACCTTGTCCCAGACGGCGTCGTCCGTGTTCACGAGGGCGCCCATCGCGGGGTTCGTGGCGGCGTTGTTCACGAGGATGTCCAGCCGGCCCCAGGCCCCGTGCACGGTGTCGATCAGGTTCTCGATCTCCGCGCTCTTTCCGACGTGGCAGGGGACCACGAGGGTCCGCACGCCGCGGCGTTCAATTTCGCGGGCGACCTCCTCGCAGGCTTCCTTCTTGCGGCTCGACACGACGACGTCGGCGCCCGCGTCGGCCAGCGCGATGGCGATGGCGCGGCCGATGCCGCGGCTCGATCCCGTCACGATGGCCGTCTTACCCTTCAGAGAGAACTGATCCAGGATGGACATTGGAAAGTGCTCCTCGCGTCGCGCGGACCGGAATCGCCCGGTCCGCGGGCATCATGGCACGGCGTGCCGGGCGCGGCAAACGGGCCGTTCGCGAACTTTTCTCTTGAATCACCCGGGACCCGGGATCCATACTTCGCCGCATCGAGAGGGCCGCTTCCCCCGAAGCAGGTTTCGAACAGCCCGGGACAGGAGGTGCGCCATGCGGATGGGTCCGCAGGAGTTGGGATGGCTGGAGTGGGATCCCTTCCGGGGGTGGGAGGCCTCGCACGCGAGTTTCGAAGCCGAGCTGTCGGATCCGGTGAGCCGGGCGCCCTTGGAGTCCGCGCTACCGCCGTCGGTGGACATCGATGACGTCGAGGACGCGCGGATGGGTCCGGAGGGATTCACGACCTGGTTTTGAGGGCATGGAACCGGCGAGGGCGAAGCCGCGTCGGATTGTCGGCTTCGAGAACCGGTGGCCGGCAAGCGAAGCGCCGCTGGTTGCCGATGCCATGGAGGCGATCGTCAGGCGGTGCGCTCGACGCGTCTGCGGAGTCGGGCAAGCAAGAGCCCAAGGCCCGATGCCATGAGCGACACAGACCCCGGCTCGGGCACCGCTGCCCCGAGGGTGATGTTGTCGAATGTGAGGAGGCCGGTGAAGTCGTTCACGTCGGGCACCGAGGTCGATCGCAGGGTGAACTGGGTGATGCTGGACCAGTTGGAGTCGAAGTTGATGGTCCCGGTGCCCCCGAAGGTCAATGTGGTCCCATTGGACGCCACGATCTCCCACACGCCGGTGGACGGATTGAGCAGCTCCTCGATGTCCATGCTCGACAATGTGAATGGGACGCCGAAGAAATCGATGATCACTTCATCGCCGTCGTTGCCGGTGTGAATTTGGCCCTCGCGCTCGCCAGAGATGCTGCCCGGTCCTTCGCTGATGTCGTAGATATCGAAATGGTCCTGCTCGAATCCAGGTTGCGCCTGATTGATCGTGCTGAAGCGGAACCCGTCCTCGACATACGGCGGGGCAAAGGTTGGAGGCTGAAGTATCCCGCCATTCCCGAAATCAAGCACGACGGCCTCGGCCGGCGCCGCCTCGGCCGCAGCCGCTACGGACAGAGCCACTACCAACCGAGTGAGTTTTCTTGTCAATGCGCTCATTGTCGCCTTCCATAAAAGATGGGCAAGGGTCCGGCCGTGAGGGCGAGTGGTCGACGCGCCTACTTCAAGCAGAAAAACAAAGCGGCGGGCGCTGTTCCCAGAACCTGCCGCTCTGTCTATTAGGTCGGCCTGGCCTGTGACCGTCCGGCGCAGAGCAGCCGCGGGAGCGAGGAAACCCGCGCTTGCTCCGTTCGCGTCCTGTCGCCTCCCTTTCAGGAGGCCGTCCCCTTGGCCTTGCTAATCTTCCCTACCCGGAAAGTGAGCTGACGCCGCTACCCGACAAGCCTTCCTCATGAGAGCGGCGAGGCCTAGGCTGAGTCCGACGAAGACGATGACATCCATGCTGCGGACCTCCTGGGAGCTGGTGCCCTCGTGATTTCCCTGCTCGGTTAGTGTCGAGTGCGCGCAAAGGTGTCACGCGGGCGTGCCGTTTTTCGCAGAAAATGGGATCGACCGGAACCCCGGGAAGGCGAAATCTCCCATCGTGGAGCTTCGGAGCCTCCGCTGGATCCGCCCCGCGCTCAGGCTCTTCCACCGGGATCTCGCCTACTTGCCCCGGAACCTCCGGCGGGCGCGTAGGGCACGCGCCCGGGTGAGCCATTCGTTGACGCTCCCCCCCGAATTCACTATCCTCCTCGCCACGGCGGGCCGCTGTTGCTTCATGGGCCCGCTCGTACCCTCGATCGCCACCGGAGAATCCCCGACGGGGCGACTCCCTCCGAGGGGCCGGCCGGATCCCGCAGGCCATCGCGAGAGTGGTGGAACCGGCAGACACGCGAGACTTAGGATCTCGTGCCGAAAGGCGTGGGGGTTCGACTCCCCCCTCTCGCACCCCCCATTTCCGAATCGTTCACCCAGGTTCCCCCGCCCGGCAGCGCATCCTGCGCGCGCCTCGCGCGCACCGTCCGCTCGTGCGCAGCCTCCGGGGGCAATCCGGGTGCCCGCGAAAAAGGTGAGACCTCCCGATGAAATCATCCTTTGAATCGCTCGGCCCTTGGGAGCGGAAGCTTTCGGTCGAGATCCCGCCCGAAGAGGTGGGAGAGACGGTGGACCGTGCGTTCCGCGCCATGGCTGCCCGGGCGCGCGTGAAGGGCTTCCGGCCGGGCAAGGTCCCGCGCGCGGTGATCGAGCGGCTCTACGGCGACCGGATCCGGAACGAGGTGGTCCAGTCGCTCGTCGAACGCACCTACGGGGAGGCCGTGCGAGAGCACCACCTCGAGCCCGTGTCCGAGCCGGTGGTGGAACCGGAAAGGCTCGATCCCGGTCAACCCTGGCGCTACACGGCGCGCGTGGAGGTGAAGCCGCCGGTCAGCGTGTCGACCTGGCGCGGACTCTCCCTCGTGAAGCCCGACACGACCATCGAGGAGTCGGCGGTCAACGCGCGGATCGAGCGTCTCGCCGAGATGCAGGCGCAACTTGTCGCCGAGGATGAGACGGCCCGGCTCGCGCGAGGGCAATTCGCCGTGATCGATCACACCGGCACGATCGACGGCATCGCGTTCCCCGGCGGGTCCGGGAACGGGGTTACGATCGAGATTGGCGCCGGCGGTTTCGTCCCCGGGTTCGAGGAGCAGCTCGAGGGGATGGCGAAAGGGGAGACCCGCGAGTTCGAAGTCACGTTCCCCGCGGACGAGCGCCACGGCGATCTGGCCGGCAGGCCCGCGCTCTTCCGGGTGACGGTCCAGGAGATCAAACGGAAGGTGGTCCCCGCCATCGACGACGAATTCGCGAAGGACGTGGGCGGATTCGACACGTTGGACGCGCTGCGTCGGAAGGTGGGGGAGGATCTCCAGGCGGAAGCCGAGCGGGAGGCGAAGCAGGCGCTGCGCGACCAGGCGCGCGATGCGCTCTCGTCGTCGAACCCCGTGGCCGCGCCCCCCGCGCTCGTCGAGCGCGAATTCCGCTCCATGTTGGAGGGTATGCGGCGGCGACTCGCGGCGCAGGGCGTCTCGATGGATCAGCTCGGACTCTCGCCGGAGGTGCTCGAGAAGGACTGGCGCCCGCGCGCGGAGACGAGCGTGAGGGCGGCCCTGATCCTCGAGCAGATCGCACGCGACGAGGGGATCACGGTGGGGCCCGAGGCGATCGACGAGCGCATCCAGGACATGGCGCGTGAGACGCGGCAGACGCCGCGCGCGGTGCGCCAGGCCTACGAGGAACGAGGCCTGATTCCCGTTCTTGAAGGCCGACTTAAGGAAGAAAAGGCTCTTGATCTGGTGCTGGAAACGGCTACTATGCAAACAGGTGAACGCGCGCAGGACACGGCGGTGAAGGCGAAGAAAAAGTAGCCTCCCCCGCCGATCGTTCCGCGCGCCGACGGAGATCCATGAGCGGCGCGCTCATCCCCATGGTTGTCGAGCAGAACCACCGCGGCGAGCGCGCTTACGATATCTACTCTCGCTTGCTGAAGGATCGAATCATCTTCGTCGGCACGCCGATCGACGACGATATCGCCAACCTCGTCATCGCCCAGCTGCTTTTCCTGGAATCCGAGGATCCCGACAAGGACATTCACTTGTACATCAACAGCCCGGGCGGGATCGTGACGTCCGGGCTGGCGATCTACGACACCATGCAGTACGTGAAGCCGGACATCTCCACGCTCTGCATGGGGCAGGCGGCCAGCATGGCGGCGGTGCTGCTGGGGGCCGGGAGCAAGGGCAAACGCTCGGCGCTTCCCAACTCGCGGATCATGCTCCACCAGCCCCAGGGGGGATTCCAGGGCGCCGCGAGCGACATCAGCATCCAGGCCAGGGAGATGCTTCGGCTCCATGACACGCTCAATGAGATTCTGATCAAGCATACGGGCCAGCCGCTCGAACAGATCCAGAAGGACACCGATCGCGACTTCTTCATGTCCGGCGCGGAGGCTCGGGCCTACGGCCTCGTCGACACCGTGATCGAGAAGAAGGGCGAGAAGCGCTGAGTCGCCCGCCGCTCCCCGGAGGACTGGGTTGAAGAAGAAGAGCTTCGACGAAACCACCGCCCTGAGCTGCTCCTTCTGCGGCAAGAGCCAGCGTGAGGTGAAAAAGCTCATCGCGGGGCCCACGGTCTACATCTGCGATGAATGCATCGAGCTGTGCAACGACATCATCGCGGAGGAGGTGGGTCGCGAGGAGCTGTCCGATCGGCGCTCGCGGATCCCGAAGCCGGCCGAGATCAAGAAGACGCTGGACGAGTACGTGATCGGGCAGGAGCGGGCCAAGAAGATCCTCGCCGTGGCGGTGCACAACCACTACAAGCGAATCGAGAGCCAGGCCACGGCCGGCGAAGTGGAGTTGCAGAAGTCCAACATCCTCCTCGTGGGTCCCACCGGCTCGGGCAAGACGCTCCTCGCGCAGACCCTCGCCCGGATCCTCGACGTTCCCTTCACCATCGTGGACGCCACCACGCTCACCGAGGCGGGCTACGTGGGCGAGGACGTCGAGAATATCATCCTGAACCTGCTCCAGGTGGCCGAGTACGACGTCGAGCGGTGCACGAAGGGGATCGTCTACATCGACGAGATCGACAAGATCTCCCGGAAGAGCGAGAACCCCAGCATCACGCGCGACGTCTCCGGAGAAGGGGTGCAGCAGGCGCTCCTCAAGATCATCGAGGGGACCACGGCCAACGTGCCTCCGAAGGGCGGGCGCAAGCACCCGCAGCAGGACTTCCTGCAGATTGACACGACCGACATCCTTTTCATCTGCGGCGGCGCCTTCCACGGGCTCGAGAAGATCATCGAGCGGCGCGTGGGGAAGAAGGGGCTCGGATTCGGGGCGGATATCCCGAGCAAGGATCAACGGAACCTGGGCCAGTTGCTGGCGCGCGTCGAGCCGGAGGATCTGCTCAAGTTTGGGCTGATCCCCGAGTTCATCGGGCGCCTGCCGGTGATCGCGACGCTGGAGGAGCTCAACGAGGAAGCGCTCGTGCGGATTCTCCGGGAGCCCAAGAACGCCCTCGTCCGGCAGTACCAGAAGATCTTCGACTTCGAGAACGTGAAGCTCAAGTTCACCGACGGCTCGCTGCGCGCCATCGCGCGGGAAGCGCTTCAGCGCAAGTCGGGCGCGCGCGGGCTCCGGGCCATCCTCGAGAACGTGATGCTCGACGTGATGTACGAGATCCCCTCCAGGACCAACATCAGGGAATGCGTGATCAACGACGACGTGATCCAGAAGGGGGAGCAGCCGATCCTCGTGTACGAGAAGGAGGCGGAGACCGCCTGAGGCCCACGGCTGCCGGGGATCCACCCGGGGGTCTGCCGCCGCGGCGGGGGCGCCCGAAGCGAGGGAACATGTTCTTCAAGGGAGATGACGACGCGAACGACCAGGGGCGCGGCCCGGCGGTCCGGCAGGTACCGCTGCTTCCGCTGCGCGACATCGTCGTGTTCCCTCACATGGTGGTGCCGCTGTTCGTCGGGCGCGAGAGATCGATCAAGGCCCTCGACGAGGCCTACGCCAAGGACCGCGAGATCCTGCTCGCCGCCCAGAAACGGGCGAAGACCGATATGCCGGGCGAGGAGGACATCTACACGACCGGCACCCTCGGCAACATCATCCAGATGCTGCGCCTTCCCGACGGGACCGTGAAGGTTCTCGTGGAGGGGAAGAAGCGGGCCCGGATCCGCAGGTTCGTCCCCCGCGCCGAGTGCTTCGTGGCGGAGATCGAGGACATCGTCGAGCCCGAGGAGGCCACACCCGAGACGGAGGCGCTCATGCGGAGCGTGAACGCCGCCTTCGAGACGTACGTGAAGCTCAACCGCAAGGTGCCCCAGGAGATGCTTTCCTCGGTGGCCACCCTCACCAGCGCCTCCCGTCTTGCCGACACCATCGTCGCCCACCTCGACCTGAAGCTTCCCGACAAGCAGCGCCTCCTGGAGATCGAGGCCCCGGCCCGGCGGCTCGAGGAGCTGTACGCCCTCATGCAGTCGGAGATCGAGGTGCTCCAGGTGGAGCGCAAGATCCGCTCGCGCGTCAAGAAGCAGATGGAGAAGACACAGAAGGAATACATCCTCAACGAGCAGATGCGGGC